>JAEUMA010000156.1 GCA_016793565.1 Rhizobiaceae bacterium | reverse complement strand
GTTGGCCTCGGCATAGGCTCTGGAGGCGTAGAGGCCGAGCGAATAGTCGACCAGCTTCACCGCCACCAGCCGGCCCTCGGTCGGCCGCTCGACGGTGATGGCGATGTCGGCCTCCCGCCGCGACAGCGAGAAGGAGCGCGGCACCGGCACCAACTGGATACGCAGTTCGGGATGCTGCGCCGTCAATTGGCCGAGCCGCGGAGCGAGGAAGGCGACCCCAAAACCGTCCGGCGCACCGATGCGCACGGTACCCGATACGGCATCGCCCTCGCCCGCCACCTCGGCGCGGGCGGCGATCATGTCCGCCTCCATCCGCTCGGCGATCGCCAAAAAACGTTCGCCGGCGGCGGTCAGTTCGCTGCCGGTGGTGAGCCGGCGAAACAGCTTTGCCCGCAGCGCCTCCTCGAGCGCGGCGATGCGGCGCGAGACCGTCGCGTGGTTGAGGTCGAGCCGTTTGGCCGCGCCGAGGATCTGACCTGCGCGGGCGACAGCCAGAAAGATGCGGACGTCGTCCCAGTTCATGGAGTTTTGCCGGACGCCGAATGCGGGCGCTCTGTCCTACCCCCCTCTGTCCTGCCGGACAACTCCCCCGCAAGGAGGGAGATCGGCCGGCCGCTTTGCCGGCGCCAATTCTGTAACGCCGACGGTTGGCGAAGGCGGCCGCGACAGCCAATTTCCCCCCTTGCGGGGGAGATGTCCGGCAGGACAGAGGGGGGTGCGAAGGAACTCAACGATGCCGTCCCAAGCTGTGGTTGTTTGCGAAAAACCATGTGCCGAATGACTTGTCCATCAAATCTTGCACAACGGCTGCGATTTCCCTCGCGTTGCAATGACGGTCGGGAAGCGGGACAATGCGAGCATCCGGAAAAGGGAGAGAAACGATGCTGGAATACGGCCATTTCATTGGCGGCAAGCACGTCGCGGGTACCAGCGGGCGCAGCCAGGACGTCATGCAGCCGATGGACGGAAGCGTACGCGGCAAGGTGGCGCTGGCTTCCGCGAGCGAGCTTCGCGCCGCCGTCGAGAACGCCAAGGCGGCGCAGCCGGCCTGGGCCGCGACCAATCCGCAGCGCCGCGTGCGCGTGCTGATGAAGTTCCTGGAACTGGCGAACCGCGAATATGATGCGCTGGCCGAAATCCTGGCGCGTGAGCACGGCAAGACGATCGCGGACGCCAAGGGCGATATCCAGCGCGGCCTGGAAGTGGTCGAGGTCTGCATCGGCGCGCCGCACATGATGAAGGGCGAGTTCACCGACGGTGCCGGCCCGGGCATCGACGTCTACTCCATGCGCCAGGCGCTCGGCGTGGTCGCAGGCATCACGCCGTTCAACTTCCCGGCCATGATCCCGCTGTGGAAGATCGCGCCGGCGATCGCCTGCGGCAACGCCTTCATCCTCAAGCCGTCGGAGCGCGATCCGGGCGTACCGCTGCGCATCGCCGAACTGTTCATCGAGGCAGGCCTGCCGGCCGGCATCCTCAACGTCGTCAACGGCGACAAGGAAGTGGTGGACGCCATCCTCGACGACCACGACGTCAAGGCGGTCGGCTTTGTCGGCTCGACGCCGATCGCGCAGTACATCTACGCGCGCGGCTGTGCGAACGGCAAGCGCGTGCAGTGCTTCGGCGGCGCCAAGAACCACATGATCATCATGCCCGACGCCGACATGGACCAGACCGTCGACGCGCTGATCGGTGCCGGCTACGGCTCGGCCGGCGAACGCTGCATGGCCATTTCGGTGGCTGTGCCGGTCGGCAAGGAAACCGCCGACCGCCTGGTCGAACGGCTCATTCCCCGCGTCGAAAGCCTGAAGGTCGGCCCGTCGACCGATTCCTCCGCCGACTTCGGTCCGGTGGTGACGAAGCAGGCGCTGGAGCGCATCAAAGGCTATGTCGATACCGGCGTGGCGGAGGGCGCCAAGCTGGTCGTCGACGGCCGCGGCTTCAAGATGCAGGGCTACGAGAACGGCTACTATATGGGCGGCTGCCTGTTCGACGACGTCAAGCCGGAGATGAAGATCTACAAGGAAGAGATCTTCGGGCCGGTCCTTTCGGTGGTGCGCGCCAAGAACTACGAGGAGGCGCTGCGCCTGCCCAACGAGCACGAATACGGCAACGGCGTCGCCATCTTCACGCGCGACGGCGACGCCGCCCGCGATTTCGCCTCCAAGGTGCAGGTCGGCATGGTGGGCATCAACGTGCCGATCCCGGTGCCGATCGCGTACTACACCTTCGGCGGCTGGAAGGGCTCGAGCTTCGGCGACCTCAACCAGCACGGCCCGGACGCGTTCCGCTTCTACACCAAGACCAAGACCATCACCTCGCGCTGGCCGTCCGGCATCAAGGACGGTGCCGAATTCGTCATCCCGACGATGAACTGAGGTCGGTCAAAACCGGCAAGACAAAGGGGCGCGGCGAAAGCCGCGTCCCTTTTTTCGTTGCCGTCCGGCCGATGCCGGCGGTCAGATGTGGATCGGCTTGAAGAAGGTGGCGAGCGCCGCTTCCTTGACCGCTTCCGACAGCGTCGGGTGCGGGTGGCAAGTGCGGGCCAGATCCTCGGCGGAGCCGCCGAACTCCATCAGCACGGAGCCTTCCTGGATCAGCTCGCCGGCGCTGCGACCGACGATGTGCATGCCGAGCACCTTGTCGGTCGCCTTGTCGGCCAGGATCTTGACGAAGCCGTCGGTGGCAAGCATCGCTCGTGCCCTGCCGTTGGCCGAGAAGGGGAACTTGCCGACCTTGTAGGCGACGCCAGCCTTCTTCAGCTCTTCCTCTGTCTTGCCGACCGAGGCGATTTCCGGGCTCGTATAGACCACGCTCGGAATGACGTCGTAGTTAACATGGCCCCGCTGCCCTGCCAGGTTCTCGGCCAGTGCCACGCCCTCGTCCTCGGCCTTGTGCGCCAGCATCGGCCCGGCGATGACGTCGCCGATGGCGTAGATGCCGTCGACGCTGGTGCGGAAATGCCCGTCGGTCTTCACCCGGCCGCGCTCGTCCAGCGCCACGCCCGCCTCGGCGAGCCCGAGCCCGTCGGTATAGGGGCGCCTGCCGGTGGCGATCAGCACGGCGTCGGCGTCGATCGTCTTCGCCTCGCCGCCCTTCACCGGCTCGAAAGTGACCTTGGCGCCCTTCTTGGCCTTGGCGACCGCCGTCACCTTGGCGCCGAGCTGGAACTCCATGCCCTGCTTGGCAAACAGGCGCGGCGCCTGCTTGGCGACTTCGCCGTCCATGCCGCCCAGGATGGTGTCCAGATACTCGACGACGGTGACCTTGCTGCCGAGCCTTGCCCAGACCGAGCCGAGCTCCAGCCCGATCACGCCACCGCCGACCACCACCAGATGGCCGGGAGCCTTGGCGAAGGAAAGCGCGCCGGTGGAGGACACGATCACCTTTTCGTCGATATCGACCTTGACGCCCGGAATGCCGGCGACGTCCGAGCCGGTGGCGATCACGATGCTCTTGGCCTCGACCTCGCTCGTCTTGCCGGCGTCGTCCGTGACCACGACCTTGCCGGCTCCGACGATGCGGCCGGTGCCGCGAATGCCGTCGATCTTGTTCTTCTTGAACAGGAAGGCGACGCCGTTGACGTTGGAGGCGACGGTTTCGTCCTTGTGCGCCATCATCTTGGCGAGGTCAGCCTTCGGCTTGCCGACGACGACGCCGAGCTTGTCGAAACTGTGTTCCGCCTCCGCCAGCATCTCCGATGCATGCAGCAGCGCCTTGGAGGGTATGCAGCCGATGTTCAGGCAGGTGCCGCCATAGGTGGCGCGCTTCTCGACAACCGCGACCTTGAGGCCCAGCTGCGCGGCCTTGATGGCGCAGACATAGCCGCCCGGACCGCTGCCGATCACCACGACGTCATAGCTCATGTCAAATCTCCTTCGGTCAGCGGCCGCCGCTGACGGTCAGCAGGGCGCCTGTCGTATAGGATGCGGCGTCGGACAGAAGCCATAGGATCGCCGAGGCCACTTCATCCGCCGTGCCGGCGCGCTGCATGGGAATGGAGGCGGCCGTCTCCGCGACGCGGTCGGGCATCCCGGATGCCGCATGAATTTCCGTGTCGATGATGCCGGGGCGCACCGCATTGACGCGGATGCCCTCGGCGGCGACCTCGCGCGCCAGTCCGGTCGTAAAGGAATCCACCGCTCCCTTCGACGCCGCATAGTCGACATAGGTCGACGGCGCGCCGAGCACGGCCGCGACCGAGGACAGGTTGACGATCGAACCGCCATGGCCGCCATGGCGCGTCGACATCCGCTTCACCGCCTCGCGCGAGCACAGCAGCGTGCCGAGCACGTTGATGCGGATCACCCGGTCGAGGCGCGCCAGGTCCATGTCCTCCAGCCGCGCCTTGTGGCCGACGATGCCGGCATTGTTGACGAGCGCGTCGAGACGGCCCCATCGCGCTTCGACCGCGGCGAACATCGCCAGCACGTCGGCCTCGTTGCCGACGTCGCCGGCAACCGCGAATGCCTCGCCGCCGGTCGAGACGATCTGCTCGACCACGGAATCAGCCGCCGCCCGGTTGGCCGAATAGTTGACCGCCACTAGGTATCCTTCGCCGGCGCCTCGCAGTGCGACGGCCGCGCCGATGCCCCGCGAGCCGCCGGTGACCAGAAGCACCTTGCCGTCCATGCCGCTCACTCCTGGCATCCGCTCAGTTCGAAGACGTCGAAGGGGACGCCGGAGAGGCCTGCCGCCGCATAGGCGGGAGATGCCTGCATGATGCGCGCCAGATCCGGCAGCACCAGCCGCTGAGGCGCGGGTTCTCCCTGCCGGGGCAAGAGCGCGACGCCGCCCGATGCATCCACCGCGTAAACCACGCCCTCCCACAGGGTACAGGCAGCGATCTCGTCGCCGGTCGCGTCGCCTTCCGGGCAACCATGCGTGAGCATGGCATAGGGGCGCGCCACATCCGAGGTCCACATGACGAAACCGTCGAGGTCGCCGCGGTCGCCGACATGCATGCGGAAGGCGTTGGTCACCGTCGCGCCATCGCCCGCCGGCCGGAAGTCGATGCCCGCGACGCCATCGCGGTCTCGATAGACGGCGAGCTCGATCGGGCAGGCGGCAAGTGCGTCCGTAGCGGCGACGCAGAGCGCCGCCACCATCGCGGATGTCTGTCGCAGCCGCCTCACGTCGTCCCGCCCGTCATGCCATCAGCCCGATCAGCATCATGATCAGGCCCGCCAGCGAGACCAGCCATACGATCGAGCGCAGCATGGGGATGCCTGCGGCGTAGGTGACGACGTATACCGCGCGTGCAATCAGCCATATCCACGCGCCGCTCGCTCCGAGCCCGCCGGTCTTGCCGGTGACCGCTAGCGCCAGCGCCAGCGCGATGAAGGCCGGATAGGTCTCCAGAAAATTATGCAGGGCCCGCTTCAGCCTGCCGGCGAGAACGTTCTTGGGCTCGCGCGGTTCATCGCGCGGACCGGCAAGGTAGTGCGTCCCCAGGTCGCGCAGCGTCGAGGCCTGGGCGAAGATCTGGACGAGAAGGAGCACGACGCTCCAGCCGAGCACGGTGATTTCGGCAGATGATGCAACTGTTTCCAAGGCTCACCCCGCGTTGGGACGGCGGCAATGCCGTCCCCGAAGAACCGCCGACGCCGGTC
>JAEUMA010000134.1 GCA_016793565.1 Rhizobiaceae bacterium | reverse complement strand
TTCCTGCAGCAGGCGGAGAATTTTGCGGTCGAGGCGATCCATGGGAGGCTCCGGAAGAAATCAGCTTCCATGATCGCGGCTCCATCATCGTCTTTCAAGAAAGAAATTCTTGCCGGACCGCTTATTCAAGAGGTGTTTTTGCGCGTATCCGCCTCGGAAAGCCGCGCCACTTCTGCCCGCAGGAAAGCCAGCAATTCCGTTTCAAACCAGGGATGTCGGCGAATCCAGGCCGTGTTGCGCCACGAAGGATGCGGCAGGGGCAGCACTTTTGGCGAGACGCCGGATGCGATCACGGTGCGCCAGTCGGCCACGGTGTCGGTCAGGCTGCGCCGCTGCCGGCTGCGCGGCAGGTGCCAGGCCTGTGCGTAGAGGCCGATCGCCAGGACGAGCTCGATCTGCGGCATCGCCGCCATCAATTCCCCGCGCCAGGCCGGCGCGCATTCGCGTCGCGGCGGCAGGTCGCTGCCGCGGATGTCCTGGCCGGGAAAGCAGAAGCCCATCGGCGCGATGGCGAACAGCGCCGGATCGTAGAATTGCGCCCGTCCCACGCCCAGCCAGTCGCGCAGGCGGTCGCCCGAGGCATCGTCGAACGGCAGGCCGCTGGCGTGAACCTTGGTGCCCGGCGCCTGTCCGGCGATCAGGATTTTCGCCGAGGAAGACGGCACCACCACCGGCCGCGGTTCGTGCGGCAGCGGCTTTCCGAGCGGCGCCTCCACGCAGATGCGGCAGTGCCGGATGCGGGCGGCGAGCGCGGCGAGAGGCTCGTCCAAATCAGGCCTTCGCGCTCAGTCGGCCCGAGACCTGCTCGTACCAGCGCCTGAGATGGATGAGTTCGGCCGGCATTTCGATGCGCGCCGGCTTCGTGAAGTCCATAGCGACCAGTCCGGTGATGTCGGCGATCGAATAGGAATCGCCGGCGACAAACTCCCGAGTGGCCAGTTCCTCGTCCAGCAGGCGCATGAAGCTGATCGCCTTGGGTTTGTTGGCCTCGCCCCATTCGGCGACCTGCGGCACCTCCCACTCCTTCATCGCCGGATGCAGGTGCCGAAACGCGGCGGCCACGCAGGCCAGGAAATTCAGCTCCATGCGGCGCTGCCACATCTCGACCTTCGCCTTGCCGACCGCTCCCGTTCCGAACAGGGGCGGCTCGGGGTGTATCTCCTCGAAGTAGCGGCAGATGGCGACGCTTTCCGTCAGCACGGTGCCGTCGTCGAGTTCTAGCACGGGCAGCCGTCGCAGCGGGTTGCGGCTGGCGACCTCCTCGCCGCGATGGCCGAAGGCGGCCATGTCGACCGGCACCAGCGGAACCGTGATGCCCTTCTCGGCCAGGAATATGCGCACGCGGCGCGGATTGGGGGCTCTGGCGCCGTCAAACAGCTTCATCGATTTCTCCCGGCGCTTCCTGATCCGGGACGGCCGAAGGCCAGCCCAGCAGCGTGCGCAACGCATTGACGATACGACCTAGCATGTCGTGTTCGCCTTCGACCAGCGCACCATGCATCTGCCGCCAATCCCGGGGCCGGTCGAAGTCGCCCGCCCACAGGCCGATGCGCTGCTGTCTCGCGCCGGCCTCCGCGGCGGCGAAATCGCCATAGGAGACCGCCCAGCCCGCCTCGACCATGCGAAGCGCCAGATCTTCGCCGCCGACCGCGCACGTCGCCAGCAGCCGCCCGTAGCGGTCGCGCTCCCAGCCCCGGCAGGCGACCGGCCGCTCGCCGATCAGTCCGGCAAGGAAGCTCCGCGCCTGCCTGCCGCACGGATATGCCTCGCCGTCCTTTCGGCAAATCTGTCTGTACTCGGGAGCATCGATGCCGCGCAGCCTGATGCGCTGTCCGGAAAGCGTCAGGCTGTCGCCGTCGTTGACGACGGGATGCCCGGTCGTCCCGCGCATTTCGACGCGGTCCAGGCGCAGCGCGATGACCGCCACCAGCGCCAGCACGGCAACCGCCACGGCCACGTCGGCAAGCTTCCCGATCGTGCCGCGAGCAGCTTTCTTTCGACGCGACGCCGCCATCCGGACCATATGGCAAACAGTCTCTTAACACTTCGCGATTAGCGTTAGGATCCCGAACCGCGGCTGAAAATACCGAACCCAAACATGGCCTTGCACAGAGCAAGCACAGCGGACAAGATCATTGTGGACCGCCGCAAGGCGCATCGCAACAGCGACGTGGCCCGCACCGTCCGCAAGACGCGGGACCGGCTTGCGCAGAAGGTCGGCAATCCCGCCTTCGACCGCGAGCTTTTGAAGCTCCATGCCAGCGCCATGGTGCACAGCGCAGCTGCCATCCCTCTGATGGTGGCGGTGGTGGCGGTGGCCGGCGCCTTCATCGGCATGAGTACCTCGATCCTGATCTGGGCGCTGATCGCGGCGACGTGCTATGCCGGCCTCGCCTTCGTCGCGCGCAAGACCGACCGCGCCGACATCACCTCGATCGATCCGGTGCGCTCCAGGCGCACTTTCCTGATCGCGCATTTCGTCAGCGGGCTCGGCTGGGCCTACTTCGCCTCGCTCGGCTGCGGCGAATGTTCGGTCGACCAGTTCTCGGTGGTGAAGGCGGTGGTGCTGCTGATCGCGATCGCCGCGACCGCCATCATCGCGTCGTCGCTGCGGGGCGCGCTTTTGGTCACCTTCTTCGCTCCGGTCGCGGTCTACGCGTATGCCGGCGTGCGCGACTGGCAGCCGATCGACGCCATCATGATCGGCCTGCTGGTCGTTTCGCTGCCGTTCTTTTCCTACGTCGCCGGCAATCTTTACAGCTCGGCGGTGATGTACCTGTTCTTCCGCAGCGAGAAGGATGCCCTGATCGCCGAGCTCGAGACGGCCAAGGCGATGTCGGACGAAGCGCGCCGCCGCGCCGAGGATGCCAATCTCGCCAAGTCGCGCTTCCTAGCCTCGATGAGCCACGAACTGCGCACGCCGCTCAACGCCATTCTCGGCTTTTCGGAAGTGATGGCCAAGGAAGTGCTGGGTCCGATCCAGAACCAGACCTATCGCGAATATGCGCGCGACATCCATGACAGCGGCCAGCACCTGCTCGACCTGATCAACGAGATCCTCGACCTGTCGCGCATCGAGGCCGGCCGCTACCAGTTGCACGAGGAAGCGGTGTGGCTTTCGGCCATCGTCGAGGAGTGCTGCCATCTGGTCGAGCTCAAGGCGCGCAACAAGGACATCAGGGTCACGCAACAGTTCGAGCCCACGCTGCCCCGCCTGTTCGCGGACGAGCGCGCGGTGCGCCAGATCACGCTCAATCTGCTCTCCAACGCCATCAAGTTCACGCCGGCCGGCGGCGAGGTCATGGTGCGGGTCGGCTGGACCGCCGGCGGCGGCCAGTATGTGTCGGTGCGCGACAACGGGCCGGGCATTCCTCCGGACGAGATCCCGGTGGTGCTGTCAGCCTTCGGGCAGGGCTCCATCGCCATCAAGAGCGCCGAGCAGGGCACCGGCCTCGGGCTGCCGATCGTGCAGGGCCTGATCGCCATGCATGGCGGCGAGTTCGAGCTTCATTCCAAGCTGCGGGAAGGCACCGAGGCGATCGCCATCTTCCCGGCCGCCCGGGTGATGGAAGTGCTGCCGGCCATGCCCATGAAGGCCGTGGCCACGCCGATGACGGCGCGCCGCCGCTGAAGGCGGACGTATGGCCAGCCTATCGCAAGGTGGCCGCCATGCCGGCGACGGCCATGGCCGAGCACTTCACGACGCCGACCGCGACGGCCGCCGAGACGCCCTCGCCGTGGGATGCGGCGAGGTCCAGCAGTGGTGTCAGGCCGAGGCGCGCCGCGATGCCGGCCGCTCCGGGAGTGTCCGGAAGCTGCGCCAGCAGGCAATGCCGCAGCGCCTCCGGTTCGAGCGCGTGGAGCACCTGCGCAGCGGCGAACGCGGCAAGGCCGTCCAGGATGACCGGAACCTTCTCCATGCGGGCCGCCACGATCGCGCCGGCGATCGCGGCGAATTCGCGGCCGCCCAGACGCCGCAGCGCTTCCAGCGGATCGCCGAGGTGATGCCTGTGCAGCGCCACGGCATCCTCGACGGCATGGCGCCTGCGGGACAGCATCGCCGCGCCTTCATGCTGCCGCACTGAAACCCAATCATCCGCGGTGCCGCCGTTCATCGCCAGTGCGATCGCCGCCGCCACGGTGGAATTGCCCGCGCCGATATCGCCGATGGCGAGAAGGTCGGTGCCGGAGATCGCTTCCATGCCGAATGCCATCGTCGCCATGCAGGCCCGCTCGTCGAGGGCCGCCTCGGCGGTCATGTCGGCGGTCGGCAGATGGAGAGCGAGATCGAAGACCTTCAGGCCTATGTCGCTGGCGAGGCAGAGCTGGCTGATGGCAGCCCCGCCCGCGGCGCACAGTTCCACGCGCCGCGCCGTCCAGTCCGGCCCGTGCGCGGAAACGCCGCGCGCGAGCACGCCGTGCGTGCCCGCAAAGACCGCCATCAGCGGTCGGTTGACCGAAGGCGGCACGCGGCCGCTCCACGTGGCGAGCCAGGCGGCGATGTCCTCCAGCCGCCCGAGCGAGCCCGCCGGCTTGTCGAGCCTGCCCAGCAGGGCGCGCACGCCGTCCCCTGCCCGCTCGTCTGCCGGCGGCAGGCGCCGCATGAGGCTGCGAAAATCGTCGAACGGCAGCGCGCTGATCACATCGGTCGTCTCTCGTTTGCGCGAGCGCATACAGCGATGCGGAGGCAGGCACAATCACCCCGCCCGGCCGGCTCTTGCATCGGCAACGGCTCTGCCCCATGTGGGAGGCCGGATAGGAACCGCGCGATGACCGCAATCGAGTCACCCTGCATCCTGGTGTGCTCCATCGACATGAAGACCGGCTATTGCTTCGGCTGCGGGCGCACGCGCGATGAAATCTCCGCGTGGATCGCCATGACGCCCGACGAGCGGCGCAGGGTGATGGGCTTGCTGCCGGCCAGGCTCGAGACCGTCGAGCGCCGGCCGCGCCGCGAGACGCGGCGTGCGCGCATGGCCCGCGAGCGAGCCGACAATGTTTAGCTCCTCGCGCGCCTTCTGGTTCGTGCTCGCGGCCATCGGCGCCGTCCTCATCGTGCTCGTGCTCAATCACGAGCAGGGAACGACGCTCGGCGTCGACAACGACATCGTCGGCCATGCGCTCTATCTGGGCATCTGGGGCAGCGTGATCGCGGCCGGCATACTCGGGTCGGGCATGCGGCTCGGCCATGCGGCGCGCACCCTGGCGGTGTGGCTGCTGATCATCCTGGCGCTGGTCGCCGGCTACCAGTACCGCTACGAGTTGCAGGACGTCGCCAACCGCGTCACCGCGGGCCTCGTGCCGGGCAGCCCACTGTCCTCGACCGATGCCGAGGGCCGCGCCACGGTGACGCTGGAGAAAATGCCCGACGGGCATTTCGGCGGACGCATCCGCATCGACGGACACCAGATCTTCGCCATGGTCGACACCGGCGCAACCAGCACGGTGCTGACCTTCGACGACGCCATCCGCGCCGGCTTCGACGCCGAGGCACTGAGCTACACCATCCCGGTCAGAACGGCGAACGGCGCCACCCAGGCCGCGCGCGTGATGGCGGCCGAGGTCTCCATCGGGGCCATCACCCGGCGCGACATGCCGCTGCTGGTGGCTTCGCGCGGGGCGCTCGACCAGACCCTGCTCGGCATGAACTTCATGGGCTCGCTGAGCGGGTTCGACGTACGCGGCGACCGCATGATCCTGCGCGACTAAGCCTACGCCGCGTGCTCGCGCGGCGTCCGCACCGCGGCCAGGGCATCGAACAGTACGCGGGAGTCGGCGCCGGCGCGAACCGCCTGCGTCGATAGGATCTGGCGGTAGGCGCGCGCGCCGGGCACGCCCTGGAACAGGCCCACCATATGCCGCGTCACCTGCGACAGCCGGCCGCCGCGGGCGATGTGGCCGTCCGCATAGGCCGCCATCGTCTCGAACAGCGCCTCGACGTCCAGCGGCTGCGCTGGCTCGCCATGGATGCGCGCATCGACCTCGGCGAGCAGCGCCGGCGACTGATAGGCCGCGCGTCCCATCATCACGCCGTCGACATGGGCCAGATGACCGACCGCCTCGTCCAGCGTTCGAACGCCGCCGTTGATCCCAATGAAATGACCGGGGTTTTTCTGCTTGAGGCGATAGACGCGACCGTAGTCCAGCGGAGGAATATCGCGGTTCTCCTTCGGCGACAGACCTTCGAGCCAGGCCTTTCGCGCGTGCACCCACAGCGCGTCGGCGCCGGCTGAAAACACCGCATCCGCCACGGCGTCGAGCGCGATCTCAGGATCCTGCTCGTCGACGCCGATGCGGCACTTCACGGTCACCGGCACGGCTACCGCATCCTTCATGGCCGCCACGCATTCGGCGACCAGCTGCGGCGTCCGCATCAGGCAGGCTCCGAACGTTCCCGACTGCACCCGGTCCGACGGGCAGCCGACATTGAGGTTGATCTCGTCGTAGCCGAACGCCTCGCCAACCGTGGCGGCGGCGGCCAGCTTGCCGGGCTCCGATCCGCCGAGTTGGAGCGCGACGGGATGCTCGGCCGCATCGAAGCCGAGCAGCCGCTCGCGGTCGCCATGGAGGACGGCGTCGGCCACGACCATCTCCGTATAGAGCAGCGCGCGCCGCGACAGCTGCCGGTGCAGAAACCGGCAGTGGCGGTCGGTCCAATCCATCATCGGCGCCACCGAAACGACGGGTGCCTTGAAGTACCGGGATTCTTTTTGTCCTGCAGCCTCTTCAGCCATCGTCTTTCCGTTCGGTCGGCGCGGTCCTTACACCAACCCGGCCGATTTTGACATCGCCCCCGCTCTGCAGCCGTTCTCCGCGCGAGAAGCGTGCGGCTGCACCACCGAAATTCACGCCGCCCTGAGGAAGCCCAGCGCATCCGCCGTGCGCTTCGGTTCGATCTCGTGCGTTTCGGCGGCAACGATGTCCTCCATGACGAACGGGTCCGCGGCGATCCGGGCATCGTGCGCTTCGCGGCTCTCGCCATGCGCCACGATCGCTCCGCCCGTTCCGGCTGCCAGCGAGCCCGCGCAGAGGAACACGCCGTCGGTGAAGCCCTTGGCGATCCAGTCGTTGTGTGCCGCCATCAGCCGGGAGGCGGAGGCGCGGTTTGCGGAGAACTTCAGGAAAGTCACGAACATGGATGCTCCTCTGTCAGTCGGATTGGTTGCTCGCCAGGCCGTCGAGCCAGGCCGTGATGGTGGCGACTTCCCGGCGTATGAATGCCTCGTCGCGGAAGGCGGCGGCCAGCACCGCCACGCCCTGCGACCAGGCGAGCAAGTGCAGCGCCAGTTCCTCCGACCGCGCCGGCATGCCGAGCGCGCGGAACTGCACGGCGAGCCAGTCTCGGAAGAGGCCAAAGATGTCAGCGGCCTTGTGCTGGGCCGCATGGTCCAGCTTGGCCAGTTCGCAGCAGAGCGTGCCCACGGGGCAGCCGAAGGCCATGATCTGCGCGCGGTTGGCGACCAGCATGTGGACGAAGGACAGTATGCGCTGCCGGGGATCGCCGCCCTCGGCCTCCCACGCATCGAGCATGCGCCGCGTCCGCTCCATCCTCAGCGCGACGACCGCATCCAGGATGTCGTCCTTGGTCTTGAAATGATGATAGAAATTTCCGCGCGATATGCCGACGAGGCCGGCGATGTCCGAAAAGGACGTCGCGCCGAAGCCGCCTTCGTAGAACAGCGCATCCGCCCTTTTCACGATCGCATCGCGGGTAGCACCTGCGGACATTCCTTGCCCTCGCCGAATGTGTCGCCGAAGAACTAGGACAGTCGTCCTAGTTCTGTCAACCTGTCGCGCCGTGGCACATGGGACGGCCTTCCAATTTCGCCCGGCCCATGCCATCCCGGACCGACGGCGGTCTGGTAGCCGCACCATCGAGACAGACGCGGAGGCATCATGAAGACCGTTTCCACAGCGAAGTCCCACGGCGGCGTTCAGGGCGTCTACAGCCACACGTCGGAGGCCTGCGCCTGCGAGATGACCTTCGCAGTGTTCGTTCCGCCCCAGGCGGTGACCGCGCCGGTGCCGGTCCTTTGGTACCTCTCTGGCCTGACCTGCACGCACGCCAATGTCATGGACAAGGGCGAGTACCGGCGCATGGCCGCCGAGCTCGGCGTCATGGTCGTGTGCCCCGACACCAGCCCGCGCGGAGCCGACGTGCCCGACGAGAAGGACAACTGGCAGTTCGGCTGCGGCGCCGGCTTCTACCTGGACGCAACCCAGGCGCCCTACTCCGCGAACTACCGCATGTATTCCTACGTCACGCAGGAACTGCCGGCGCTCGTGGCGGCGAACTTTCCGGCGGACATGACGCGTCAGGGCATTTTCGGCCATTCGATGGGCGGTCATGGCGCGCTGACGATCGCGCTGAAGAACCCCGGCCGTTTCCGCAGCTGCTCGGCCTTCGCGCCGATCGCGCGGCCGATGGTGGCCGGCTGGTCGCGCCCGGCGTTCGAAAAATATCTCGGCGGCGACGACGCCGCCTGGCGCCGGTTTGACGCCTGCGCGCTGATCGAGGACGGACACCGCTTCCCCGAATTCCTGGTCGACCAGGGCACCGCCGACGGCTTCCTGGACGACGGGTTGCGGCCGTGGCTGCTGGCGGATGCCTGCCGGGCGGCGGGCATCCCGCTGATGCTGCGCATGCAGGAAGGTTATGACCACTCCTATTTCTTCATCTCGACCTTCATGGACGACCATCTCGCCTGGCACGCCGCGCGTCTTCGACACTGATCCGGGCCGGATCGATTTCATCCCACCGCCAGATAAAGGGTTGTATCGTCGCGCATGATCCGACATGCTCGCGGGCGTGCCGACCGTATTGTCGGTTATCTCAGCAAAATTGAACAAGGAGGTGAGGCTGGTGCCTGACACCATGACTATCTATCAACAGACCCCTGATGCCGACACAATCGGCGGCAGACTGATGCGAGCTCGCGAAGCGGCGGGTTTGACTGTCCGAGAACTGGCATGGCGACTCGGCGTGCGGATCGCGACGGTTTCCGAATGGGAAAGCGATCGCTCGCAACCCACTTCTCATCGGCTGGCAACCTTGGCCGGGCTGCTTAAGGTCAGCCTCTCCTGGATCCTCCACGGCGTCGGTACAGCGCCCGACGAATCCGACGGGGGCGAATCGGTCGACGCCATCACCGCGCAGGTGGAGCGCCTGCGCGCGCTTCACAGGGAAACCGGAGCGCTGATCGTCAGCCTGCAAGGCCGGATTGATCGACTCGCATCGCAATAGATCACTTCCCTAAGCCAAGGCCCGTAAGGACCCCGGACAAAGCTCGCGGAACAGGTTTGCGAGAGACTGCTCGCAATCGTGGCTCGGTCGGCGCAGGTGACAAGCGCGGCCGGATAGGCTAGAAGCGCTTCGTCCGGGGGCACCCAGCCCCGTCCGTTTGCGGGAGAGAGCACCCTAATAGGTGCCGCCGAAGGGGAAATCGCCCGAAATCTCTCAGGCAAGCAGAACCGTGAACGGAAAAGGACGCTCTGGAAAGTCGGGGTTCTTCCCCGCGCCGAAGGTGTAAGCGCAGCCGACAGAGATCCGGTGGCGCGAGTCTCTCAGGCTTCAGACAGAGGGGCACGGCATATCCGCATTTCGCGGACGATGCGTGCTGTTCTGGAGGAGCCATGTCGGGCGACGAACTGAAACACCTACCCCTCGAAGACCTGCATTCGGCTGCCGGCGCGCGATTCGGCGCATTCGCCGGCTGGTCGATGCCGCTCACCTATCCGGCCGGCGTGATGAAGGAGCACCTTCACACCCGCGAGGCCGCCGGCCTCTTCGACATCTCGCATATGAAGCTGTTCCGCCTCACCGGTCCGGGAGCTGCCGGGCTCCTGGCGCGCGCCTGCCCGCTCGACCCCGCCGCGCTGGAAGCAAGCCAGTCGAAATACACTTTCCTGCTCAACGGCGACGCCGGGATCCTCGACGACCTGATCGTCACCCGGCTCGGCGACGAGGCTTTCATGGTGGTGGCCAATGCGGGCAACGCGCAGGCCGACGAGGCCCGCCTGCGCGAGGTCGGACAGGGTTTCGACTGCAGAATCGAACCGCTCGACCGCGTCTTCCTGGCGATCCAGGGGCCGGACGCCGCGGCCGTCCTGGACAAGGCCGGCGTGCCGGCGGCGCTCACCTTCATGCACGGCCTCGAGCCCCGCGACGGCTGGTTCATGAGCCGGTCCGGCTACACCGGAGAGGACGGTTTCGAGATCGCCCTCCCCCCGGATCAGGCGCCGGCTTTCGCCGCCCGGCTCCTGGCGGACGAGCGCCTGCAATGGATCGGCCTTGCGGCGCGCGACAGCCTGCGGCTCGAAGCGGGCCTCTGCCTGCA
>JAEUMA010000104.1 GCA_016793565.1 Rhizobiaceae bacterium | reverse complement strand
TCCAGCAGGTGTTCCTGACGCTGGCCATGCTCATCCTCGGCGGCATGGGCACCGTCACCGGCGCGGTGACGGGGGCGCTCATCCTCTCGATCGGCCTGGAACTGATCCGCAGCGTGGAGTCCGGCGTGACGATCGGCGGGCTCGAGCTGCCCGCCTTGCTCGGCCTGTCCGGCGTGGCGCTCGGAGCGGTGATCGTGCTGTGCATGGCATTGCGCCCGCAAGGCATTTGCGGCCCCTACGAACTTGACGAGATGCTCGCCCGGGCGTTCAGGCGCCGACGGAGCGGAGCCTGATACCGACAGGAGGCTCTCGATGAACCTTGCCGAACAGACGGCCGCCTTTGCGCCGGCCTATGCAGCAGAGGGCAAGCGGCTGAAGGAAGACGGCGTGCAGTTTCTGCAAGGCCATATGGTCGACATGGCTGGCGGATTGCGCTCCAAGATCTCGCCCTTCAAACTGGCGGCGTCCGGCGATGCGCTGAACGGCATTCTCTATTGCGTCTCGCACGGCGACGGCCAACCGATTGGCGACACCGCCTTCGCCGCGCCGCTGGCCAGCGACGCCAACGGCTATCCCAACATCCAGGCAGTGGCCGATCCGGCCTCGCTGCGCCAGCACGGCTGGCGGCCGGACATGGCCTCGGTGATCGCCAGCGGCTACATGCTGGACGGAACGCCCTGCTTCGCCGATCCGCGCCACGTACTGCGCCGGGCGGACGAGCGCCTGCGGCGGCTGGGCTTCGAGGCCCGTGTGGCGCTGGAGTATGAGTTCGGCATCTTCCACGCCGATCACGATCTGATGCAGCAGGGGCGCTATCGGGAGTTGAAGCCTTGGGGTCATTCGCTGGTGAACTACGACCTGGTGCGCAGCGGCGACTATCAGGACCTCGTCACCGAATACATGCGGCGCCTGGAATCGCTGGGCATCGGCGTGGCATCCTTCGTCACCGAGTACGGCTATGGCATGTACGAGTTCGCGCTGACCCCGAAGCCGGCCATCGAGGCGGCGGACGATGCGTTGCGCGCCAAGCTGCATCTGCGCGAACTGTGCGCCGAACGCGGCCTGGTCGCCACTTTCATGACGCGGTTCCAGCCGCCCGGCAAGGAAAGCGCCTGCGGCGCACACCATCATGTCAGCCTGTGGCAGGACGACAAGCCGGTGATGGCGGCGGGCGTCAACGGGCTGTCACCGGTGGCCCAGGATTTCCTCGGTGGGCTGCTCAACCGCCTGCGCGAGACGCATGTGCTGTTCCGCCCGACGATCAATTCCTACCGCCGCTTCGACCGCAATGCCTGGTCTCCGCAGGACGTGTCGTGGGGCTATGAGAACCGCGTCGCGGCGATCCGCGCCATCACCACGCCGACAGCTTCGGCCTGCCGCTTCGAACATCGCGTGCCGGGCGCGGACGTCAATCCCTGCCTGACAGTCGCGGCGATCCTGGCGGCCGGCGCCGAAGGCATCGAAAAGGGAACGAAGCCTTTGCCGGTTCAGGCCGGGCTGGCTGTCGACGCCGTGCCGCTGCACACCAGTCTCGCGGAAGCCACCGAGGAATTCGCGGCTTCGGATTTCTGCGCCGAGGCATTTGGGGAGGCGTTCCGGGATCACTATGCGCTCAGCCGCCGCAACGAGGTGGCGGCCTTCGAGACGTGGCAGTCCCAGCGCATCACCGACTTCGAATGGCAGCGCTACTTCGTCTGAGCGAGTTTGAGCCGGGCTGAACGGCCCATGCAGGAGACGCCCTCCGGCGCTCAGCCGCGGGCGAGGTCGACGAAGCGTTGCAGCAGGCGAGGGCCCTCGGGCGAGGGGCGCAGCGTGGCGAGCATTTCGGCGTGGCCGTGGCGGTCGTCCTTTGCCGCCAGCGTGGCCATCAGCAGTTCCATCATCGGCAGGGTCAGTTCGGGGTGGAACTGGACGCTCCAGGCGCGCGGCGCATAACGCACAGCCTGGAAGCGGTCGCCGCCGCTCCTGGCGAAGACGGTGGCTTGGGGCGGCAGGTCGAGCACCGTCTGGTAATGGTGGGCCTGCAAATCCACGACAGCGGGCATGCCGCCGAACAGCGGATCGTCGTTCGCGGCGAACGAAACCTCAACCGTACCCCCTTCAATTCCGGCCGGATTGGGCCCGACGCGGCCGCCGAAGGCATGAGCCATCAGCTGATGGCCGAAGCATACGCCGAGCACCGGCAGGTCCGCCTCGACAGCCCCGCGCAGCCAGTGCGCCGCCGTGTCCATCCACGGAGCGGCATCGGTGACCATCGCCGACGATCCGGAGACAAGTGCGCCGGCATAGTCGGATACTTTTGCCGGAAGCGGATCGCCGGCTTGAAGGTCCACCACGACGGCCTGGTGGGGTGCGAGCCCGCATCCTGACAGGAACGTGCCTTCGGTGTCGCCGAAGCGGTCGGTGAACAGGACGGAAACCGGCGCGAGCGACCCCGCCTTGAGGATGAGAAAGGGGCGTTCGTCAGCCATGGGATGGCGATGCCTCCGAGCCGAATTGGGGAACCATCGAATTCGACATGAACAGCACCGCCGGTTCGTCGCTGCGACAGACGTAGCCGTGCTCCATCTCGCCGTCGAACAGGATGCTGTCGCCGCGCTCGAGGATCAGCGGCTCGTAATAACGGGTATGCAGTTCCAGCGAGCCGGACAGGACCTGCAGAAATTCCTCACCGGAATGCGAGCGCCAGCCGCCGGTCTCGTCGAGCGAGCGGCCGTAGACGGTAACATTCCAGAAGAAGTTGCTCTTGTCGCGGAAATCGCTGCACAGCACCTCGAAGACGAGGCCGCGGGTTTCGTGCCTCGTGCCCGTGCCCACGCGCGTGATCGAGCGGCGCGCCTGCGGAGTGGGGCGCGGCACCGCGAGAAAGGACGTCACCGGGACATGAAGGACGCCGGCTATCTTCAGCGCCAGGTCGACAGATATACGCTGCTTGCCGTTTTCGAGTTTCGAAAGCTGGGACACGGGCAGGCCGGAGCGCTCGCTCAGTTCCCGCAGCGTCAGTTTCAGGCGCTTGCGCGTCTGCCGGATGGCCTCGCCGAGGTCGTGCGTCATCCCGCTTGCCGGTTTGATATGTGAATCAAGGCGCTTACCTAGAACAGTCACCGTCTTTCAGCAATCTCGTCGGTTCCGGCCGGCGCCCCAAAAGCCGAAGCGCACACCGATTCGAGCGCGTCGCCGATGGTCGACGCCACTCTGGCGGAAGTTTCGGAATCGGAAAACAGGGCATTGTTGACTTCAAGGTAGAAACAGGGAAGCCCGAGGTCGAGCCCATAGGTTTGAAGGCTGTAGGCCATGGCGGTGCGCCAGTCATAGGGTGCGTTGTCGCCGATGCGGAAACCGGATGGGTGGGCCTGTAGGCCGGCGAGCATGGCTCGTGTGAAGGCGCTGTCCTTCCGCCAGAGGACGCCGATGTCCACGTCGCGCCGGTGCCCGCCCATGACCGGCGTGAACGAATGAACGGAAACGACGGCCCGCCGCCCGGTCACGATCGGCCGGATCGCCTCGTCGACCGGTTCGACCGCGATGGCGCGGCGAAGCGCTTTCTCAGAGGGATTGATGGCCAGATTGGCGGGCACCGGTATGCCGCCGAGGTCCGGCCGCATGTGGTCCCAGTCCTGTTCGAAACGGTTGTAGTCAACGAATAGCCGTGAATAGCGTGCCAGGACTGCTGGCGCACCGAGGCGTGCCGCGAGATCGCGCGTCAGGCCATCGACACCCGGATCGTAGCCGAAATGGCTTTCCAGCAGGGCAGCGGGAAGGCCGAGGTTGCACCAGGGGCCCGGCACGCGGTTGCCCGCGTGCTCGCACAGCAGCAGCAACGGGTGAGGGGACGCGGCGCCGACGACCTCGACGGCATCTGCCGCCAGGGCGGCGACCGTCTCCGGCGGAAGCCGCACCGTTTCAGCCGAGCGTTCGGCGCACATGGAATGCCTTGGCGACCGTCGTCTCCAGCAGCCCGGTGCGGCCGTTGGTCCGCCCGAGGCCGGAGTCCTTGATGCCGCCCCACGGCAGATAGAGATCGGCGTGATCGCAGCGGTTGAGATAGACCGTGCCGGCTTCCACCTCGTCCAGCAGCGCCAGCCCGCGCTCGACGTCGCGGGTCCAGATGCTGGCGGAGAGACCGTATTCGCTGTCGTTCATGAGGGCGAGGGCTTCCTCGTCGCCGGAAACGGCCTGCACCGCCGCCACCGGGCCGAACAGCTCCTCACGCATGATAGACATGGAGTGGTCGACACCCACCAGCACCTCGGCGGGGACGTAGGCCGCTCCGAGATTGGTCCCGCTGTTGACCAGGCGGCGGGCTCCGGCGGCCACAGCGTCGTTCAGCTGGCCGCGTATGCGGTCGGCGGCAGCCTGGCGGACGACCGGGCCAAGCATCGCCTTGTCTTCCACCGGGTGGCCGATCGTCCACTTCGCGGTCTCGGCGACCAGCGCATCGACGAAGCGGTCGTGGATCGCGCGGTCGACATAGATGCGCTCGACCGAGCAGCAGCTCTGACCGGCATTGGAAAAGGATCCTTCGGCAATGTCGGCGACCAGCTTCTCGATGTCGGCATCGGCGCGGATATAGGCAGGGTCCTTGCCGCCCAGTTCGAGATGAACCGCAGTCATGGTGCCGCCGGCCGCGGCGTGGACGCGCTTTCCGCCGGCCACCGAGCCGATGAAGTTGACGGCGTTGAAGGTGCCGGCAGCGATCAGCCGCTCGGCATCCTCATGCGAGAGATGCAGGCTTTGGAATACGCCGGCCGGTCCGCCGGCGGCGAGCCAGGCCTCCTGCGCGAGTTCGGCGATGAGGGGCGTTTGCGGCGAATGCTTCAGCACCACGACGTTGCCGGCAATCAGCGGCTGGCTCACCAGATAGCCGAGCATGGCTGTCGGATAGTTCCAGGCGCAGATCGACAGATGCAATCCTCCCGGCGTCGGCCGGGCGAAGCGACGGATCGTCTCGTCGCTCTCGAAGGCGTGGTCGGCCAGGGTTTCCGCGGCGCATCGGCCAAGAAGGTCGCCGACCAGCGCAAGCCGCTCCGTCTCGTCGGCCTGCCAGCGGGGGCGGCCGATGGAATGCGTGACGGACTCGGCGAGAGCGTCCGCGCGAGCCTTCATCTCTTGCCCGAAGCGCTGGACGAGCGCCACGCGATCACCGAGCGGAACCCGTCTCCACGACTTCTGCGCGGCGCGGGCGGCGTCTATTTTCGCCGCGATTTCTCCGCCGCCCGCGTATGCGCGCGTGAGATAGCTGGTGCCGTCGATCGGGGAGATGACCTCGAAGCTGCGCTGCGACATGCAGGCCCGTCCTTTACGTTTCATGCTGGTTGCTGGATCGTATATCTATTTTCGATTATCGCAACTTTTTTCTGTTTGCGCTTGATGTCGGCAGCAAACCGTATAGGGTTGCCAAACCGGGCAAGCGCTGCCGGTACAACGCGGACAAATCGGGGGACTGCGATGATCAGCTACGACTTCACCGGACGCCACGCAGTGGTCACAGGCGCCGGCGGAGGCATGGGCGAAGCGATCGCGCTGGCTTTTCTGAAGTCCGGCGCGTCGGTGACCGCCATCGATCTCAAGCCGCAACCTGATACGCTGGCGGGGTTCGGCGAGCACCTGACGTTCCGTCGCGGCGATCTTTCGGACGCGGGCTTCGTCGAAAAGACGATCGCGGAGGCCGGAGAGGCGCGCGGGGGCATCGACTATCTCGCGAACGTGGCGGGCGTCCTCTGGTTCGGGCGCGATAAGTCCGTTCTAGAGATGGACATGGACGTCTGGGACCAGGTCTTCGCCATCAATCTCAAGGCCGTCGCGCTGACGTCGCGGGCAGCCGTTCCCTATATGCTGAAGACCGGACGCGGCGGAGCCATGGTGCATTTCTCCACCGTCCAGTGGTATCGCGGCGACCCCAAGCCGCAGGACGCCTACCAGGCATCCAAGGCCGGCGTGTGCGCTCTGTCGAAATCGCTCGCCATGCAGCTTGCGCCGCAGGGTATCCGCTCCAACGCCATCTGCCCGGGCATGACGCTGACGCCGCTGCAGGCGCGCTGGGACAGCGATGAGGTGCTGAAGGCGGTGGCGGATTACGCGCCGCTCGGCCGGATCGGCACGCCGCAGGACATGGCCAACGCCGCACTCTTCCTGTTCTCCGACGCGGCCAGCTACATCACCGGGATCGAGCTCGCCGTCGACGGCGGGCTGCTGATGCGCATGTGAGCTCCATTTTCCGAAGCTCGTTTGCGCTGTAGCAAGGAGAAGCGTCCGCGATCGTCGTAGCCAGGCTCAACGGCATGGGCCGTGAAGCACAAGGAACGACGATCATGAGACGGACATGGGGCCTGGGGGCGACACTCGCAGGCGTGCTGCTGGCAAGTGCGGCGCAGGCGGCGGACCATCAGGTCCAGATGCTGAACAAGGGCGACAAAGGCGTCATGGTCTTTCAGCCCGACTTCGTGCAGGCCATGCCCGGCGATACGGTGACCTTCATCCCAACCGACAGGTCTCACGATGCCGAGAGTATCAAGGGCATGATCCCGGACGGCGCTCAGCCTTTCAAGGGCAAGCTCAGCGAGCAGATCACCGTCACGTTCGACCAGGAAGGCGTCTACGGCGTCAAATGCACGCCGCATTACGGCATGGGCATGGTCGCCCTGATCGTGGTTGGCAAACCGGTCAACCTCGATGCGGCCCGGGCGGTCAAGCAGACCGGCAAGGCCAAGAAGGTGTTCGAGGAACTCTTCCAGCAGGTACCCGCGCAGTAATCGGATCAGACATCCGCTGGGCGTGTCCGCCGCCCTTGCACCGGCAGCGCCAGGAAGGCGCTGAAGGCGATGGCCGCGGCGCCGCCGATCATTGCGGCGTCGGGAATTTCTCCGAGCAGCACCAGACCCGCCATCATGGCGAAGGGAATTGCGCTGTATCGGTATGGCGCGATCGCCGGAAAGGGCGCGCGGCGAACGGCGATCACCATCAGGAAGTTGCCGGCGGCAACGCAAAGGGCGATCAGGCCGATCAGCAGGGCGTTGCGCGGCTCGAGGCTTTGCCAGCCCTGGAAGACGAGTTCCGGCATGGACAGGACCGGAACGGCGAAGGTGGTGCAGGTGGCGACGACCAGCGAGGGCGTTGTCGGCGCCGTCCAACGGGTGACGATATCGCGCCCCGTGAGGAGAAGGATCGCGGCGACCGCGAACAGGAGGTGCAGCCCGACGCCGCCTGAAAACGGGCGCGTCACGACGAGCACGCCCGCAAGCCCGATCGCCAGCGCCGCCATCTGCCGCCTGGTCAGCGGGTCGGCGAAGAGTGCCACTCCCGCCAGGCTGGTCAGGATCGGCACGAGCTGGATGAGGGCGGTGATGGTCGCGACCGGCAGCCCCATCAGCGCCATCACGAACATGATGCTGGCCATGGCGTCGAAGAGGGTGCGTGCAAGAACCGGGGGGTGCAGTGCGTCGGCCAGCCGCGCGCCAGCGCCCGTGGCGATCGTCAGCCCGAGCAGCAACGTGCCGCCGAGAATGCCGCGCAGGACCATCACCTGCGCCGTTCCCATTCTTTCGGACAGCACTTTCAGCACCGCGTCGTTGATCGCGAACAGGGCCATGGCGAGACACACCGCGGCGATGGCGCCGGCGTGCGATGAACCGGCTTGAGGCGGTGCGCGCATGGCGCGTCAGCGGGCCGCCGCCGTCAAGGCCTTGCGATCCGATCGGCCAGGCGGGAGCAGGCGAGCGCCAGCGTTTCCGGATCGCGCGCGAAGCACAGGCGGAAGAAGCCGTCGCCGCCGGCGCCGAAGGCTGAGCCCGGTGCCAGGCCGACATTCGCGTCTTCGATCAGAGCGGTGGCGTAGGCCGTGGAATCGGTGACGCCGTCGATACGGAAGAAAAGGTAGAACGCACCCGGCGAGGCGAAACTTATGCCTTGTATCTTGCCGAGAGCCTCGACCACGATGTCGCGGCCCTTGCGCGTCCTCTCCATGAGCGCTGCCAGCCTGCTCTCGCCTTCATTCAGGGCGCAGACGGCAGCGCGTTGCATGAACACCGCGACACCGGAGGTGGCGTATTGGATGAGGTTCTCGATGGCCGGCCCGACTGCCGGCGGCGCTTCGACCCAGCCGATCCGCCAGCCGGTCATCGCCCAGTTCTTCGAGAAGGTGTTGACGAACAGCACGCGGTCGTCCGGCGCGACGAGCGCGTGGAGGGATGGCGTTGCGAGCCTTTGCGTATCGTAGGTGAAGCGCGAATAGACTTCGTCGGCGATGATCCAGAGGCCATTGTCGCGGGCGAGCCTAAGCAGTCCGCGCAAATTCTCTTCGCTGGCGGTCCAGCCGGTCGGGTTGGAGGGCGAGTTGACGAAGATCGCCTTCGTATTCGGCGTGATCGCCGCCTTGAGGTCATCAATGTCCAGACGCCATCCCGACGGCGAAAAGTGCATCGGCACCTCTACGGCGCGCGCGCCGGCCACGCCGACGGCGGCGTGGAAATTCGGCCAGGCCGGCGTCGGGACAAGAACCTCGTCGTCCGGACCCGTGGCCAGTGTGATCGCGATCTGGATCGCCTGCATGCCGGAGCCGGTGACGAAGAAGCGATCGGCGGGGAACGCTTGGCCAAACAGGCCGCCATAGAGGCGGTCGTGATAGGCGGCGAGCGCCTGGCGCAGTTCCGGTATGCCCGGCTGCGGCATGTAGAAGGTCTCACCGCGCGCCAGCGATTGCGCCGCTGCGTCGCATATGGGGCGCGCCGTCGGCAGGTCGCCTTCGCCGACCCACAAGGGAATGATGCCGGCGCGGCCGAACCCGTGCCGCATCACCTCGGCAATGCCGCTCGCGGGTGCGGCAGCCGCGCGGGCGCTCAGCCGCTGCCGCCAGGCGGCAGAATCTTGATCGATGGTCACGTCAGTCTCTGATGCAGCGGCGCGGCCGGCGACGATCACTGGTGATCGTAGGGGTTTCCGCGGGTCACGAAGGGGAGGATCGAAATGCGGCCATCCGCGTCGGCCACATAGCCGCGCACACCGGCGTAGGGGATCGCATTCTTGTCGAGCAGTGCCTGGGCCTCGGCTTCCTTGCCGGCGGGCACATAGAGGAAGAAGATCCGCGTGTTGTAGTCGGGCAGTTCGTCGCCGGCCGCCGAGGCCGCCTTCCAGAACTTCGCCTTGGCCGGGTCCAGCGTCTCCTCGACGTCGCCGATCTCGCGCGTCCTGCCGTTGGCGTCGACGACGACGATGTCGGGATAGTAGGCTCCGTCTTCGGCCGGCACCGAGCGCTGCTGGCTGGGGACGTTGGTCAAGGTCACGTAGTCGGCCGGCCAGGTCGTCTGCCCCGGAAAGGGAAAGCGGTTGGCGGCGACGAACTGAACGACAGCGTCGTGGCTTGGCTGGGTCATCGTCTTCTCCTGTATGGGCATGAACTCAGAGGATCGACCATTCGCGGCCGCGCGGGGTGTCGACCCATTCGGGCCAGTTGTAGCCGACCGGCGCCTGGAAGTCGGCGGGCAGCAGCGGCGCCACCCACTTCGTGCCGCCGATGCCGCCGCCGGTGCGTTCGCGGAACTCCGCCTGTGCGCGTTCCAGGATCGACGGGTCGGTCAAAAGGTCGACGATGGTGGTGGCGATCACCTCGGCCGCCTTGCTCCACATGGGATCGATGCAGTCCGGGTCGCCATTCATCGCGTGGCGCAGCCATTCGGGATAGCGGGCACCGGACGGGGGTGCCTTCAGCGTCGGCCGCGCGACGTAGAGGCGAACGGTCGGTGCATGCCAGGTATAGTCGACATAGTCGTCCGCCGCGTAGTTGAGCTGCCAGGCCGGAAGCTGCTGGCGAAATGCGGCCTCGGCCTCAGCCGGGGGCGTGAGCCGCGTCATGTTGTCGATGAAGGGCTCGTCCATCGCCTCGTGGCCGAGATAACGCTGGCCCCGCCGCGCGAAGTCCTTGGCCGCCTCGTTCCACTGCGGCGGGCCGACGCGCTCGAAATTGCGGAACGTCGCCTCGGCGAGCGCGTGGTTGGGAAGGCCGGCGCGTGTCCTGGTGATCCAGGCCGACGTGAAGGCGCAATGCGTCATCGCCGCTACGTGCTCGGCGTTCCGGTCGAGCACGGCGAAGGCGGCGGCGCACATCTCCAGGGTGGGCGCGCGCATGGAATACTGGATCTGCGAATAGGCGGGCGCGAGATTGTCGGCCGCGGCCTGCCCGGCGATGGGGATGAACTCGTTGAGCGTCCAGGTGCCGGTATGCGGCAGCATGGATTCCTTCATCATCTTGGAATTCGTGTACATCAGGCACACGGCGTCGATGGCGCCGGGAGCCCGCGCGGAGGCGTGGGCGTGCGCGACGCTGCCGCCATGCGCCTCGTTCTGCCAGGTCTCCGGCGCATCGCATTCGAACGTGTAAATCTTGCTCCAGTAGGGCGCGCTGGTCGTATCCCAGAATACGCCGTTGGTCAGCGCGTTGAAGGAATGCGGGTGGAACGAGATCGCCGCGTCGAGCCCGTCGTAATAGCCGTGGGCCGCATGCACCGGCTTGGCGCCGCACATCTTCTCGGCCGGCTCGCCGAAATATACCAGCGTGCCGGGGATGCCGTGCTTTTCCATCGCGTGCTTGGCGGCCAGAAAACCGGCGAAGGAGCCCATGCCCAGCGCCGAATGCGGATCGGTGTGGCCAGCCGCGTGTTTCGTGGTGCCGGGGCGTGGAGCGCGATAGGGGGCGGCGACCTGCGATTGGCCGGGGACGGCGTCGTACTCAGCGTAACCGGCGATGGCCTTGCCCTTGCCCGCCGGGCTCGTCCAGCGCGCGCGGAAGGCGGTCGGCATTCCCGCCGAACCCTGTTCGACCTCGAACCCTTCAGCCCGCAGCCGGTCGATATACCATTGCGAAGAACGATACTCGCGCCAGGACGGCTCGTGGAAAGACCATATGATCTGATGGTCGCGCGAGAAGGCTTCGCGCGAAGCGGCGAGGAAGGAAAGCGCGGTTTTCTGCGGAGCTGAGAGCGGGCCTGCCGCCATGCGTCACCTCTTGGATGCCGTGGCCTAAAACACGGCGATCGATCGCGAGCGCCGGACTCCCGTCGAGCGGACTGATCGCGGCTTATGAAATTATGCGCCCGACGGAAGCCGGGGTGTGGTCACAACATTATGGCCGCGTCAGAAGCCGCGCAAGACAAAAATGGAGTGGAATACAAAAATAGAGCTAAATCTTTTTTTGTGGCACTGCGACGACACCTGAAAGCACCATTCGGTGATGTGGGAGGCAGAGTTCGCGCATGGTGTCGACGTTCATCGACGGGGTGGTGATGAGGCGAGCGAGCGCGGCATTGCCGATGCCGATCAGGATGTCGCAGAGAACGGTGAGATCGACGTCGGCCCGGATACGCCCGATCTGCTGGTAGTAGGTCAGCAGGGAGGCATATTGCCGCCGAATGACCAAATCCAGACGCCGCGCCGTGCGATGCGCAACACCTTCGGTGTCCACGAACTGCGCGGACATCACGACGCGCCAGCATTCGGGGGTGAGGTGGCGCACGGCCTGCGTCGCGAGCAGCTTCTCGAACTCGATGATCCCTTCCATAGGATCCTCGGGCGGTGACTCGATGAACTTTCTGCGCTCGGGAACCGCAGCCTCGATGTGCCGCAGGGCGATTTCCATGAGCAGGTTCGGCTTGTTCTTGAAATAATTGTAGACCGTCGCGGAGGCTACCGAAGCGAGTTCGGCGATCTCCTCGATCTTCGTGTCCTCATAGCCGCGATCCCGGAAAAGCGCGTCGGCGGCATCGAGCACCTGCTCGGTGCGCTTGATCTTGTGTTTCTCCCGCAGTCCTTTTGGCATGTCCCCACCTTCTAAGAATCATCAGTCTGGCCCGCCGGGACAGGGTTTAGAACATTCCTGTCACGGGAATCTAGGCCAACTCAAAAAATAGAGTTGACACTATTTTTATAGTCGGCGATATCAAAAACACAGTTGCGGTGCAGTAGGACCGGAGAAGGCGCGCATGCTCAAGCTGATCGACAATCCTCCGGAATGGCCCAATGGTGCCCGCTGTGCCGTCTGCTTCGCTTTCGACCTGGACGCCGAGAGCCTCCTTCATCTCTACTATCCGGAGGACTCGCGCCGTCGCATCACCCTATCCTCGGCGCTGCGCTACGGGCCCAACGTCGCGGTGCCGCGGCTGATCCGCATCTGGGAGCATTTTGGTATCCGGCAGACGGTGTACGTGCCGGGCTGGTGCATCGAGACCTATCCAAGGGCCGTCGAGCAACTTGTCGAGGCCGGGCACGAAATCGGCCATCATGGCTGGCTGCACGAACGCGTCAACAGTCTGGCGCCTTCGGACGAGGCCAAGGTGCTGCGCGCCGGCATCAAGGCGATCGAGCGGATTTCTGGCAAGCGCCCGGCCGGATACCGCTGCCCGTCCGGCGCTTTTTCGCCGGTGACGCTCGACCTGTTGCTAGAAGAGGGCTTCGCCTACGACGCATCGCTGTCGGGCGACGACGTGCCTTACCTGATCGAAAGCGAGCGCGGCGCCATGATAGAATTGCCGTCCGATCACGCGCTGGACGACTGGCCGCAATACATGAACAGTCGCGATTTCAACCACATGCTGCCGATCCAGTCGCCTGCACAGGCCACGAGCGTGTTTCGCGCCGAGTTCGATGCCGCATGGGACGGCGGCGGCCTCTGGTCCGCTGTCTGGCACCCGTTCCTGTCGGGCAGGCCGGCGCGTGCGCAGGCGATGGTAGACCTGCTGGAATACATGCAAGGCAAGGGCGATGTCTGGTTCGCTACCATGGAGGACATCGCCGCCCATATCCGCGCGCTCATCGACAGCGGGGCTTGGACCCCGCGGCGCGAGCGGCTGCCGTTCTGGCAAAGCCCGGTTCCGCAGATAGCGCGTCCGATCCTTTGAGTTTTCGCCGTCCGCGAAGGCGGGTGGCGCAAGAAGTCCGTCTCAACCTGATAACAAAGGGGAACTCATGCTCAGATATGTTCTTGGCCTCTCGGCTGCCGTGCTGCTGTCGACGACAGCGGCGTGGTCCCAACAGCTCCCGGAGCGCATCACCCAGGCCGGCGCCATCAATGTCGGCATCGAGAGGGATCATCCTCCGATGGAGTATGTCGATCCGGCGACCGGCGAACTGGTCGGTTTCGACGTCGATCTCATCAGCGCGATCGCGGAAGAACTCGGCGTCAAGACGAACTGGGTCCATTCCCGCTTCGAAGGTCTGACGCCGAACCTCCAGTCGAAGCGCATCGACCTGATCATCAGCGGCATGTACGACACGCCGAAGCGGCGCGAGGCGTTCGATTTCATCGACTATCTCAGCGCCGGCGCAGTGTTCTATACGCTGGACAAGAACGCCGACATCCAGAAGCCGCTGGACCTGTGTGGCAAGGTGGTCACCGCCAACCGCGGTACCTCGTATCCCGCCTCCGTCGAGAAGTGGAGCACCGAGAACTGCATCCCGGCCGGCCTGCCGCCGATCGAGGTTATCACCGATACCGACATGGCGTCGGAGTTCCTATATCTCAACCAGGGCCGTGCCCAGGGCTCGCTGCAGGGCACGGAGGCGATCCCTACCGTTCTGGCCAGTAAAGAGGGCCCGTTTCGAACTCTGGGTGGACCCTTCACCGACGTCATGGTCGGCATAGGCTTCCGCAAGGAGGACGCCGAACTGCGCGACGCCGTGCACGCGGCCTTGGAAAAGCTCTTTGCCAGCGGCAAATATGCCGAACTGATCGACAAGTGGGGGCTGCAGGCCAGTGCGCTCGCCAAGCCGTCGATCAACGCGGGTGGCGCGCCGTAAGGCGCCGCCGTCCCTGCAGAAGGAGGGGGGTAGGCCGTGGCCGTCGTCGACATCTCCGCGCTTCCGCACGCCCGGCCGCGCCACTACGGACGCTGGTTCGGTGCGACGGTCCTTCTCGTCGCACTGGCCTACATCGCCTGGGCCTTCGCGGTCGGTAACATCGACTGGCCGACCGTCGGCGAATACCTCTTTCATCCACGCGTTCTGTGGGGCGTGGCGATGACGATCGTGCTGTCGGTCATCGCCATGACCATCGGGGTGATGATCGGCACGGTCACGGCGCTCGGGCGTACTTCGCGCAATCCGGTGATTTCGACGGCGGCCGCGTTCTACACCTGGTTGTTTCGCGGCGCGCCGATCCTGCTGCAACTGCTCATCTGGTACAATCTGGCGCTGATCTTTCCGGTGGTGGGCATTCCTGGCGTCTGGCACGCTCCGACCGTCATGGTGATGACGCCCTTTGCGGCGGCGCTGATCGCCTTCAGCCTGCATGAGGGAGCCTATACGTCGGAGGTGATCCGTTCCGGGCTGCTCTCCATCGATGTCGGCCAGCACGAGGCTGCCAAGTCGATCGGCATGGGCTACGGGCTGACCTTCCGGCGCGTGGTGCTGCCGCAGGCGCTGCGCATCGTCATTCCGCCGCTGGGCAACGAGTTCATCGGCCTGCTCAAGATGAGCGCGCTGGCGAGCGTGGTCGGTTTCCTGGAACTGACCGGCACCGTGCAGGACATCTACTACGTCAACACCAAGATCATGGAGATGCTATTCGTGGCGGCTATCTGGTACCTGGTGATCGTATCGTTCTTCTCGGTGGTGCAGATGTGGCTCGAACGACGGGTGTCGCGCGGCGTCGCCGGCGGAGGCAAGCGCTGATGGCCGATCGCGAGCAGCTTCCGATCGTTTCCGCGCACCGCGTAGGCAAACGCTTCAACCACTTCCAGGCGCTTAGCGACGTGACGCTCGACGTGTTGCCGGGCGAGGTGGTGTGCATTGTCGGCCCGTCGGGCTCGGGCAAGACGACCTTCCTGCGCTGCATCAACCAGCTC
>JAEUMA010000477.1 GCA_016793565.1 Rhizobiaceae bacterium | reverse complement strand
CTGGTCGAAATAGCCGCTGGCTGTGAAAGGGTCGAACACGGCGTCGCCATAATAGCGGCCCCAGGCATCGAGGCTCAGCATGCGGAACGCGTTGTTGAGCGTCGAACCGGTGTCGCGGTTGGCGCTGAGCGCAGAGAAGTCGCCGCCGCGTGCGCGGGTTCGGCGCAGCGCTTCCTGCGCGCTGGCGATCGCCAGGTCGGCCTCGTACGCATCGATCGCCAGCGAGGTGCGGAAGGAGGGCACGACCGGATCGTTGGGGTCGAGGCGATCGGCATTGTCGAGCGCCTGGTCGGCCAGCACGCGCTCGCCTGTGAGGTAATAGCCTGCCGCAAGCAGCATCAGCCCCTGCGCATAGGCCGGATTGGCTGTCGTGCCGGCCAGGAGGTCGGCCACCGCCGCCTCGTTGTCGCCGGTCTGCAGGAAGTAGCGACCGCGCGCGATGTAGCCGATGTCGAAGGACGGATCGTAGGCCATCGCCTGCTCGATCTGGGCCTTGGCCTCGGCGACGCGGTTTTGGTCGAGATAAAGGATCGCCAGATTGGCTCGCGATATCGGATCCTGCGGGTCCAGCTCGATCGCGCGAAGGAACGCCGCCTCCGATTCGCGGTTGGCGCCGCGAGCCGACTGAATCAGGCCGAGCTCGTTCCACATAGTGGTTTCCGCCGGCCCGAGCTCGACCGCACGGGTTAGGTCGGCATAGGCTCCTTCGAGGTCGCCTTGGAACTCGGCGCGGTAGGTGCCGCGCGTTTCCAGCGCGATCGGTTCGTCCGGGTCTATGGCCATGGCGCGGTCGAGCGCTTCCTTGACCTGCTCGCGGTCGTCGAGCACCATCGAGATCTGCGCGCGTATCGCCGGAAGGGTGGGATCGTCCGGATAGAGCTTCTCGGCCTGCGCGATGACGTCGACCGCAGCCCGCAGATCGACCAGGAAGCCAGCCGTATAGGCCTCGGCGATGGCGCCGTAGGGGCCGGAGGCCATGCCCCTCGGCGGCGTCTCGATATGCGACGGGTCGGCGAGCGAGCGAGCGTAGTAGCCGCCGAACAGGGCGATGGTGCGCTGTTGCCCGGACAGCCTTGGCGCTGCGGCCTCGAACAGCGCGGCAGCGTCCGTGTAACGCTGCTCGGCCCCGGCGATCAGCGCCTCGACCAGATTGAGACGCGCCCTCTGGACGGGGGTGAGATTGCGGCGACTCGCCTCGGCGATGGCTGCCTGCGCCGCCGCGCGGCCTTCGTGGCTGAGACTGGTCTCGGCGAGCACGACCCAGTCCTCGGTGCTGCGCTCGGCCGCCGGCTTGGCTTCGAGGCGGCGGGCTTCCGCATGCATCTGGCGCACCGGCAGCGGCGAGGCGGGAAGCAGATTGTAGGCATGCCGCAGCGACAGGTAGAACAGCATCTGCTCGCGGTCGCTGGGATTGACGTTGATGATCTTGGTCGGCGCCTGGCCGATCGCTGCGACCGCCGCCTCGCCTGCATTGACCGTAACCGAACCTTGTGGATTGGAAAGTTCGACCGAACCCTCCAGGACCGTCAGCGACGTGCGCCCGTCCGCGCCCACGCTCATCGTCCAGTCGGTGCCGCGAATCGCTGCCGCGGCGGCGGGCGTATCGACCGTCAGGCCCAGTCCCTCGCGCGCTGCACGCGCCCAGATGGTTCCCGATTCTAGCACGAATTCGGCGTCGGCGTTGGCCGAGGCATGCTTGACCAGCAGCGTCGTGTTGCGTCCCAGTCGCATCTGCGTCTGGTCGGCGAAGAGTACGGCAAGACTGCCATTGGCATTGGTGCGCAGATAGTCCCCGGCCACCACTTCCTGGCTGAGGTCGACGACGCGCCAGGAGGCGACGTCGAAGAAACGGATCTCTTCGCCGGCTTTGCGGGCCACCACCGCACCGGCCACCGGTTCGCTGCGCGCCACCGGCTCGGCCATGGCCTGCCACGCCGTCGGAACGGCGAGCGCCGATGCCAGCAACGCGACATGCCGCTTCTTCAAGGCCTAGATATCCCCACGATCAGCTTCGGTTATCGGTTGGCCAGCCCGATGCTGTCAACACGGCGCCGCCAAGCCGTCGTGAGAACCGCGCCCTGCCTGCCGCTTTAGGGGCGAATACAGCACACTTCCGGTCACGAACCGTTGTCCCGAAGTGACTTGCGGTTGTATCGCGAGCGCATACTATGCGCCGAACATGCAATGCGGGCTGAAAAAAGCCAGATTGAGGGAGGGACGCCGTTGCGTTGGGGATCGACCCGGACTTTGCTGATGGGCGCATTGGCGGCATCGACCGTTCTATTTGCTGCCGCGTCTGCGAGCGCGGCGGATTTGACGATCGCGATGCCCAACTGGCCCTCCGGCCAGGCGACGGCCAATATTCTGAAGGTGAGCCTCGCCAAGGAGTTCGGGCTCGATGCGAACGTCCAGGAAATGGGCACGCTGATTGCCTTCGCCGCGCTCGACCGTGGTGAGGCCGACATCTACCCTGAAG
>JAEUMA010000726.1 GCA_016793565.1 Rhizobiaceae bacterium | reverse complement strand
TCGGCACGCTCGGCGTGCTTGGCATGATGACCGTCACCTCTCTCGCGGTCATCGCCTTCTTCCGTCGGCCGGGCATGAGCGGTCCGGCGCTGTCTACCGTGATCCTTCCGGTCGTCTCGGCCGTGATCATGGCGGTGCTGTTCGTCTACATCTTCATCAATTTCGGCGACCTGACCGGAACCGCCGGCGCGGCTCTAGGCGTCATTCTGCCTTCGCTGGTGCCGCTGGCCGCCATCGTTGGTTACCTGCTTGCCGCGCGCCTGCAGCGGGCGGACCCGGCGCGCTATGCGCTGATGGGCCAGAACCGGAACTGAGGCTGCAAACGGTACGCCGCCCCTTCGCCGGGGGCGGCGTACCATTTGCACCGCGCTCAGGCGCTGAAGCGGCGCAGCACGTTGGCGGTGAGCCGTGACGCCACGCCGTCCACGAGCAGCGCCGAGCCGAAGGCGATCGACGAGGCCGAGAAAACGCCGCCGCCGTCCTTGGTGTGGTAGATCGCCATGTGGGCGCCGCCGTCGTCGGGGTTGAGGCCGCGCGCCAGCACCAGCGTTCCCGGCGGTGAGAATTCGGAGACCTTGTCCATCTCGTGGGCGGAGGCGCCGCCCGGGCAGCGGGTATTGAGCGCCTCCCGCCCGAAGATCTGCCCCTTGCTGACGCCGGTCTCCTCGAACACCCAGTGGCCGGGCTCGACGACCTCGTACGGCGCTCCGGTCATCACGCCGGCGTGGGTGTAGACCACGCCGAGCAGGTTGGCCTCGCTTTCGACGCGCGCATGGAAGCGGCTCTCGGTGAGACCCGCCGCTACGCGGTCCCGCTCGTTGCCGTTGCGGCACAAGATGCGGTCGCCGTCGATTTCCACCTCGCAGTTCATACCGTTGCCGCCGAGATAGACGAGGCGGCCGCCCTGCTCATGCACCCAACGCTTGACACGGAAATACATTTCGCGCGTCCAGTATTCGGGGTGGGTGCTCATCACGAGAACGCGGTAGCGCGTGAGGTCGAGTTCGCCCGCATGCAGCTGGGTCTCCGCATAGAGATCGTAGGCGAAGCCCTCGCGCTCCATCCATCCCAGCACGCGCCATTCGGCCGGTGCGGCGCCACACGCATAACGTCCGGCGATCCGGTCTGTCACATGCGCATCCAGCGGCACGTCGTTGATCCATTCCGGACGGTCGAAGCTCAGCGGATCGTAGTCCTCCGCGAGATAGTCGATATGGTCGGCGATGTTGTAGCGGTCGAGATCTTGCCGCGAGTTCACGGTAGGCCGATCCGGCAGGCTGATTGGATTGACGTAGTTGTTGCGTCCGCCGAAGGCATTGTAGGCATTCCAGCGAACGTTCGACGCCAGCACGGCGATCGGCGCCGTCGGCTCGGGCGGCGATACGATCCAGGGAAACGCGAAGGTCTTTCCGTCCTTCGCTCGGACGTGAAAGTAGTAGAGGCCGCTGCGCTCCGGCGACTGCACTTCCTGCCGGTAGATCGGATTGCCGTAGCCGATCCTGTTCCAGGCGACGCCCGTCTGCGTGAAGTCGCAGTCCGGCAGGAGCTGGATGCAGGCCCGTGGCCCGAATTCGTCGAACGCGCCGATCCTGCGCACCAGCTCCTTTTCAAAGCCGTAGCGCCATAGTTCGAGCTCATACGGCTCCGGCGAGTGGACGCGGAATTCGGCGCTCTCTCCGCCCCGCACCCATTTCGGCCATGCGTAGCCGAGCACGCAGTCGGAGAGCAGCCGCAACTGGTAGGGGTGATCGGCCGGCACGGTGATGTCGACATGCTTGGAGCCGTAACCGGGCTTGGCGAGCGACAGGCGGTACGACCCCGCCGGAAGATCCATGTAGAGCGCACCGCTGACGCCGCTGCGCGCCAGCACCTGCCCGTCGGCGGTCAGAACTTCGGCGAGCACGTCGGCCAGGGCCGCATATTTCTCATCGCTGACGAAGCCGACCAGCATTTCTAACCTCCATCCTGCCTTTTGGATCAAGGAATTCTCTATTAGCTACGGAACCTTGATCGATCCGTTATGGGCGATGCTATGGGATTTGATCAAAAACGCAAGCGACGAAACGGCTTCGTCGATGCTGCTGCGTGGTCGATGAAGGCCTTACTCGCGGCGGCCGCGGAACTCGCTCGGCGACTGGCCGGTATGTTGGCGGAAGACCCTGCTGAAATGGCCGGCATTGGCGAAGCCGGAGCGGAAGCCGATCTCGGCGACCTGGAGGTCGCTGGTGCTGAGCAGCGTGCTGGCGCAATGGACGCGTAGCGCCGTATAGGCGGCGCTGGGGCTGATCTGCAGCTCCAACGAGAACAGACGCTCTAGCTGTCGGCGCGAAACCCGCATGCGCCGCGCGATCTCGGTCATGGACAACCTTTCCTGCAGGTTGCTCTCCATGATCAGAAGCGCCCGCTTGACCATACGGTGCGTGGCCGTCGGGAACAGTTCGCCCACCGGCTGTGGATCGCGCACGCCGCGAATACGGTCGAGCACCAGGATGTTGGCGGCCTTCTGCGCCGCGCGCTCGCCCAGATGGCGGGCGACGATGTGGCCGGCAAGATCCGCGGCGCCGGTGCCACCGGCGCAGGTCGCGCGGTCCCGGTCGATCGCGTAGAGGCTGTCGGCGCAGGCCTGCACTTGCGGGAACGACGTGCGGAAGTCACGGATGTGAAACCAGCTCACGCAGGCGCGGTAGCTGTCCAGCAGGCCGTAGCGCGCGAGCACGAAGCTCGCGGTGCACAGACCGGTGACCGGCATGCCCAGCCGCGCGGCCCGAAGCAGGAATTCCTCCTTGTCGGCGGTGAGGTCGTGGCCGGCCTTCAGCAGGCCACCCACCACGACGATCTCGTCATAATCCTCCGGCGCGCCGACCGCGCGCGTCGGCATCACCTCGACGCCGCAGCTCGACCGGATCGGCAGGCCGCGTTCGCCGACGACCTGCCAGTCGAAGGCGACGCGCCGGCTGCGGTCGCCGTCGTCGCCGGCCAGCCGCAGCGTGTCGATGAACAGTGACAGCGGCGAGAGGGTGAAGTCCCTCACCATGATGAATGCGAAGCGTCTCGTCATACGGCTCCCCGCGCGCAGGCGGCGGCAAGGTATGGCAGAATCAGCCGTCGCGCGAGCCGGACTCGGCGACGTAGCGGGCCATATCTGCGATGTCGTCCGCCGTCGGCTCCTGGCCGGTGAAAGCGCGCAGATAGCCGGCGACCAGGGAGAGCCGATCGCTCATCGGCTCGTGCAGTTCCAGCGAATAGTAGCCGATCTGCATGAAGTAGAGCACGCGTGCCCGCACGAACGCGTCCTCGGCGGTGTAGCCATGACGTACATACATGTCGCGGATGGCGGCCACGCGTTCGTCGTCGGCCTGATCGATGATGCGCCGCACGGATCCGGAATGACGTGCCCAGGCGCGGATCGCAAAGTCCAGCCGCGGATCAAACAGGCGCTCGTCGACCCAGCATTCGAAGATGCTCATGACACCGCGAATGATGGTTGCCGACGGGCGCGCGGCGTGCTCCACGATGTAGCGCGTATTGGTGTCGCGCCAACGGTCGAGAAGCTGGTCGAGCAGGTCCTGCCGGCTTTTGAAGTACCAGTAGAAGCTGGAGCGGGATACTTGCAGTTTCTGGCCGAGCGCGAGAACGCGCACATTCTCGACGCCGTCCGATATCAGCGTGTCGAGCGCAAGCCGGAGCCAGTCCTCCCGCGTTACCTTGATGTTGCCGTTTCCAGGCGCTTTCGTCGCGCGCGCGTCGACCATCGGGCAGCAATGTCATAGCCCACCGCTCGAATCAAGTTTCTGGACACTGGTGTCCAGATTTGTGTGCTATGATGATAGAATTGTCGGCTGAGTGCGTTGGCGCTCCTGGACGATAGGTTCGCACGGTCTGGCCGTTCCCATGGCCGGCCGGGCCGGCAAGATGGGTGTCATGCGTAGGGAATGCAGGGCCTCGGAGGCGCGGCGATGACGGTGCTGGCGGGACGTCTGGCCCTGGTGACGGGCGCCGGGCGGGGTCTCGGCGAGGCGATAGCCCGCGGCCTTGCCGGCGCGGGCGCCGAAGTGATCCTCACCGACATCGATCGCGGCGCGGCCGACGAAAGTGCTGCCCGCCTCAGGGCCGAAGGGTTCGCAGCCTGGGGGGCGGCGCTCGACGTGACCGACCGCCCGGCGATCCGGTCGGTCGCCGCGCATATCGGTGAGACGCGTGGCGTGCTGTCCATTCTCGTCAACAACGCGGGCGTGGCCGGCAACGCCCGCATGGGCGATGCGGACTCCGAGGAGACCTGGGACCGCAACATCGCCGTGCATCTCACCGGCGCGTTCAACATGGCGCGCGGCTTCCTTCCGGCGCTGGCGCAGACGCGCGGCACCATCATCAACGTCTCGTCGGTGGTGGCCTTCACCAGCGGCTTCGCTCATGTCGGATACGTCGCGGCCAAGGGCGGCGTCCGCACCCTGACGCAGGCGATGTGCCGGGAACTCTCTGCGCACGGGATCCGCGTGAACGCCGTCGCTCCGGGCTACATGGATACCGCAATGGGTGGAAAGGGCGACGGCAGCACCGACCGATGGCTCGACTGGCACTGTCCGATGAAGCGTTTCGGTCAGCCCGAAGAGGTCGCCGGGCCGGTCGTGTTCCTGGCGTCCCCGGCCGCCAGCTACGTCAACGGCGTCACGCTGCCCGTCGATGGCGGCTATCTCGTCATCTGAGGCCTCGCATGATCGTCGGATTCAACCACACCAGTTTCACCGTCGCCGACGTCGAACTGGCGGTCCGCTTCTGGGCCGGATTCGGCTTCGAAGGCCCGGGGATCGTGGAGCGTGAGGGAAGCTGGGTCGAGGACGTCACCGGCGTGCCCGCCGCGCGCATCCGCGTCGCGCATCTCTACGGCCACGGGCATCACCTCGAATTCATCGAATATGCCGGCGGTGCGCGCTCGACGTCCACAGACCTCCCCGACCGTCCAGGCGCCGGCCACATCTGCCTAGACGTCGAGGACATCCATGCGACCAGCGCCGCGTTCCTGGCCGCCGGAGCACAGCCGCTCGGCAAGATGACGGCGATCGTCCATCCGGGAATGGCCCCCTGTTCGGCGGGCTATCTGCGCGACCCCAACGGCATCATCGTGGAGCTGCTGGAGGTGCACCCCAGCACGCGCTGATCGGAGTTCCGCGCGGCTTTCGACTTCACGCTGCCGGTGCATCCCCGTGGACGAAGCGCTGCAGGCGCGGGACCACGAAGTCGAGGAAGGCGCGCACCCGCTGCGGCATGCGGGGACCGCCGAGGAAGATCGCGTGGATAGGCTCCTCGTCGCGCACGACCACGTCGGACAGCACTTCCGTCAGCAGACCGGCGGCGATGTCGGCGCGTACGTGATAGTCGGCCATCCGCGCCAGTCCGACGCCCGCCAGCGCCATCCGGCGCACGGTGTCGCCGTTGTTGGCCAGCAGTGAACCCTTCACTGCGCGGTCGACGATGCGACCGCTTTCCCGCAGCGGCCATACCGGGGCGGCGCGACGGAAGTTGAAGCCGAGACAATTGTGACGGGAGAGATCGTCGATTGTCCGCGGCACACCGTACCGGTCGAGATAGGCGGGCGAGGCGACGATCCGGCGCCGGGCGACGCCGATCTTGCGCGCGGTCATGCCGGAATCGGGCAGCGGCCCGGTCCTGAAGGCGACATCGGTGCGGTCGAGATAGAGGTCGACGATTTCGTCGGAGAGCGACAGGTCGACGACGATGTTAGGGAAGGATTGCCAGAACTCCGGCAAGATAGGCTCCAGGCCGAGCACACCGAAGGCGACCGACACGTTGACCCTTACGGTGCCGCCGGTGCTGGAGGCGCCCTGCGACAGGTCGCGTTCAACCTCGTCCAGCGAGTTAAGCATGGCCTGGCTTCGCTCATAGTAGATCTGCCCTTCGGCGGTCAGCGAGAAGCGTCGCGTTGAGCGCTCAACGAGGCGCACGCCCAGCCGCGCTTCGACACGGCCGACGAGCTTGCTTACGGTAGACGGCGTCATGCGCAGCAGGCGGGCGGCCTCGGAGAAGCTTCCCGCCTCCACCACGCGCAGGAAGATCTGCATTTCGCCGGCCCGGTTGTCCATAGACACCACCTATGATCTCGTTTCACAGATCATGTGGATGTTCGGCGAGTTTTCAAGCCGCTGCCTCCGCTTTATCTGTTGTTGGACGCCCACTCGACAGGGGCAATTGCGTCTGCGGGAGACGCGCCTGCACACCGTCAGCGCCCGGCGCGCGACCATTCCTTTCAGGGCCTCAGGAGAGCCTTCATGAGCGCAACCGTCACGGCGGCCGACACGGCCGCAGCCCCGGCGCATGCGCGGTGGGCGCTTCTTGCGCTAGCCGTCGGCGCTTTCGGCATCGGCACCACCGAGTTTTCGCCGATGGGCCTGCTACCGGTGATCGCCGAGGGTGTCGGCGTTACCATACCGACCGCCGGCCTTCTGATCAGCGCCTACGCGATCGGCGTCATGATCGGTGCGCCGGTGATGACGCTGGCCTTCAGCCGTTTCGGCAAGCGCACCGCGCTGATCCTGCTGATGACGATCTTTACCATCGGCAATCTGATGGCGGCGCTGGCGCCGGGCTATTTCACCCTGCTGGCCGCTCGTCTGGTGACCAGCCTCAACCACGGCGCCTTTTTTGGGCTCGGGGCCGTGGTGGCGGCGAGCGTCGTGCCGCGGGAAAAGCAGGCTAGCGCGGTTGCCGCCATGTTCATGGGCCTCACCATCGCCAACGTCGGCGGCGTACCGGCCGCGACGTGGATCGGCCAGCAGATCGGCTGGCGCATGGCTTTTGCCGGAACGGCTCTGGTCGGCGTTGCCGCTATCGCGGCCTTGTGGCTTGCGCTGCCGAAGGGAGAGCGCGGCGCGCGTCCGGACATTCGCCGCGAACTCGCCGTGCTCACCCGGCCGGCGGTGCTGCTCGCCATGGCCACGACGGTGATGGGTGCGGGTGCGATGTTCACGCTCTACACTTATGTGGCGCCGGTGCTCGCCACGCTCGCCGGCGCTTCGGACAGCTTCGTAACCTTCGGGCTGGTGCTGATCGGC
>JAEUMA010000720.1 GCA_016793565.1 Rhizobiaceae bacterium | reverse complement strand
ATGTTGATCGCGCCTTCCGGAAAGCCGTTCTCCACCATCAGCTCGGCCATGCGCAGCGGCGTCTGGCAGGCGTCTTCCGCCGGCTTCATCACGACGGCGTTGCCCATCGCCAGCGCCGGGCCGATGGAGCGCGGGAACATCTGGGCCGGATAGTTCCAGGGGATGATGTGCGCGGTGACGCCGTGCGGCACACGCTCTGTCGTGGCGAAATGGCCGTTGACGAAGGGGAGCGTATCGCCATGCACCTTGTCGGCGCCGCCGCCGTAATATTCGAAGTAGCGCGCCGCCGCGACGATATCGTTGCGGGCCTGCTTGATCGGCTTCCCGGTGTCCCGCGCCTCGAGCTGCGCCAGTTCCTCGGCGTGATCGGAAACGACGATCGCCATGCGCGACAGCAGCCGTCCGCGCTCGGCGGCCGCCAGTCGTCCCCAAGCTCCGGTCTCGAATGCCCGCCGCGCCGCCTTGACCGCGCGATCGACATCGGCCTCGGTCGCCGCGGCGATGCTGGCGAATTCCTTGCCCTCGGCAGGCGCCAGAACCGGAATGGTGACCCCGCTTTCGGAATCAACCCAACGGTTGTCGATGAGAATGCCTGTCCGAGTCATATGCGCCTCCATTGCCGGTTCTGGTTATACGGCCGGCCGCCGATGCGGAAATACAGAAAACCGAAGCGACGATACCGCCGCTTTATAAGCGCGACGGCTCGACCCGTTCGGAGCCGGAAGATAAGCCGCCTCTAAAGTAAACTCCCGACACCCTGCAACCAAATTTGCCTTCGACGATTTATGCACGCCAGGCATTGAGGGTCGAAGCATGCAGGCGCAGGCAGGCGTAGTTCGAGGACAGCCGCTCGTTTCCGATCGCAGCATCGTCGCGCTCGCTGTCCTCAACTTCTTTCTCGCCGACGCACGCGACGGGCTGGGGCCTTTCCTGGACGCGTTCCTGGCGACCAACGGATGGTCTCCCTTTTCCCTCGGCCTGATCGCGACCGTCGGCGGCCTGATCGGGCTTGCTGTAACGCCTCTTTGCGGTGCCATCGTCGACGGAACGACCTGGAAGCGGGCGCTGATCGCCGGCGCGGTGGTGATCGTAACCGCGGCGGCGCTGGTGACGCTCGTGTTCCCGAATCCGGTGATGGTCTGGAGCGGCCAAATCGGCACGGCGGTCGTCGGCGCGATAGTCGGCCCCGCCCTGGCCGGTCTGACGCTCGGTCTTGTGGGCGAACGCCTGTTCTCGCATCAGATAGCCCGCAACGAATTCTGGAACCATGGTGGCAATGTCGCGTCGCTTGTGGCCATCTACGTGGCAGTTTCGATGTTCGGCGAACCTGGCGTCATCGGTTTGATGCTGTTCACGGCCGTTGGTTCGATTGCCGCCATCGCCTTCATCGATCCGAACCGCATCGATCACAAGGTCGCACGTGGCCTGGCGCAAGACAGCGGTGAGCCTGGTCCGTCGGGGTTGAAGGTCCTCTTTGAGACGAGGGGCCTGATCCTGCTCGGTATCATCATGCTGGCGTTCCACTTCGCCAACGCCCCCATGAGCAGGCTGATCGCGCAGCAGTTCTCGCTCGAACTCGGCACACCGTTCAGGACGACCGCCATCATCACAGGCGTCTCGCAGATGGCGATGATCTGCGTGGCGGCGGCTGCGCCATTCCTGATCGCGCGCCTCGGCCTCGGCGCTGTCATGCTGATCGCCCTTCTCGCACTCCCCGTGCGCGGCCTGCTGGCGGGCTCGTTCGATGGCTTCTGGGTGGTCTATCCGGTTCAGTTCCTTGACGGCATCGGCGCCGGCCTGCTCGGCATCGTAACGCCGGTGGCCGCCGAACGCCTGCTCGCCGGAACCGGGCGCTTCAACGTCGGCTTTGCCGCGGTGATGATGGTGCAAGGCATCGGCGCCTCGCTCAGCAATATCGTAGCGGGCTGGCTGGTCACCAACTGGAGTTACGCCGTCTCACATTATGTCGGCGGTGCGATCGCGGTCGCCGCAATCGTGATCTTCGCAATGTTCCGCAACGACGTCATCCGCGATTCGGCCGACAGCAAATCGCCGACTCGACCGCAAGCGGCATGAACGGCCTTTTAGCTATACCGGCGACGTGACGCCCAGCCAGTCCTGCGGCGCGCAATAGAGCCTGTAGAGCGTCTTGAGAACCTCCTCCACCTGGGTGCTCGCGAGCCGGTAGAAAACCTGCTGCCCCTCTCGCCGTGTCCGCACGAGACCAAGCGCACGCATCTTCGCCAGATGTTGTGACGCTGCCGCGAGCGTAAGACCGACGATCTCGGCTAATTGACCGACAGGCTTTTCGCCCTCAAGAAGATTACAAAGCAAAATCAATCGTTTGGCGTTCGCCATGGCGGTCAGCAGCTCCGATGCCGCTTCCGCGCTTTCCTCGAAGGCTGCAAGTGTGTGGGCGTTCATCTCGATTTTCATACTTGACACTATAGCACTTGCGCAACTATTTGACAATCATCCTCTACGAGAGACGACGAGATGATCGATACCCCGACTTCAAGCTGGCCGGTTCGCACAGCCACCGAAATCCGCCTCGGCGGCGCCGAGACGGAGCAGCACTGATATGGAAACCGCCTTTACCCCTTACGCCGCACTTGTCGGCGGCGGACTGATCGGATTGGCCGCGGTGCTGCTGATGGCGGTCCACGGCAAGATTGCCGGCATGACCGGCATCGTTGCCGGCGTCGTTCCGCCTCTGTCATCCGACTGGAGCTGGCGGGCGGCTTTTCTGATCGGAGCTATCGGCGCGCCGGCGCTGATGGTTGCGCTCGGACTAATGGAAATTCCGTTTCAGGTTCCGGTTTCAACCGCGCCGCTGATCATCGGCGGGCTGATCGTCGGAGTAGGCGTCACCTATGGAGGTGGGTGCACCAGCGGCCACGGTGTATGCGGTATCGCCCGCTTTTCCCCGCGCTCTATCGCCGCGACGCTGGTCTTCATGGCGAGCACCTTCGTCACCGTTTTCGTCATACGCCACGTGATCGGAGCCTGAGACCCATGCGCAAGACCGTATCCGCCCTTCTGATCGGCTCGATCTTCGGCATGGGCATCGCCATCTCCGGCATGGGCAACCCCGCCAAGGTGCTGAATTTCTTCGACCTTGCAGGCAGCTTCGATCCGAGCCTGGTCTTCGTCATGGCGAGCGCGCTCGCTGTCACGGCGATCGGCTACCGGATCGTCTTCAGCCGTCGCTCCGCCCCGGTCTGCGCGACCAGCTTCGACCTGCCCACCAAGCGCAGGCTCGACATTCCCCTGATCGCCGGGTCGGCCGTGTTTGGCGTGGGCTGGGGGATGACCGGCTTCTGCCCGGGAGGCTCGATCCCCATGCTCGGTCTCGGCAATGTGGAGACCCCGATCTTCGTCCTCTCCATGATCGCCGGCATTGTTGTCGCCCGCACGCTGCGCCAACGCGCGACGCGCCTGGCGACCGCATGAACCATCAACTGAAGAAAGGTATGTTCATGGGCACGCATGTTCCCGCTGTCGACATCGCCTTCGCTGTCGACCTTTCCGTGAGACCGGAGGTCAAGGCCTTCTTCGACGAAGCGACCAACACGGTGAGCTACGTCGTCAAGGATCCCGGTTCGAACGCCTGCGCGGTCATCGATTCCGTTATGGACATCGACTATGCCGCCGGCCGCATCACCTACCAGTCGGCCGACGCGATCATCGACTACATCAAAGCCCACGGCCTCAAGCTGGAATGGCTGATCGAGACGCATGTCCATGCCGACCACCTCTCCGGCGCGCCTTACATCCAGAATGCGCTGGGCGGAAAGATCGGCATCGGCTCCAACATAACGGTAGTCCAGGAAACCTTCGGCAAGATCTTCAACGAAGGCACCGAATTCCAGCGCGACGGCTCGCAGTTCGACCGCCTGTTCGAGGATGGCGACAGCTACCGGATCGGCACGTTGACGGCGCACGCCATGCACACGCCGGGGCATACGCCGGCCTGCATGACGCATGTGATCGGCGACGCCGCGTTCGTGGGCGACACGCTGTTCATGCCCGACGGCGGCTCGGCACGCGCCGACTTCCCGGGCGGAAACGCACGCACGCTCTACCGCTCGATCAAGCGCGTGCTCGCCCTGCCGGCACAGACGCGCCTTTTCATGTGCCACGACTACGGTCCGAACGGGCGGGCGATCCGCTGGGAGACGACGGTCGAGGAGCAGAGGGCACACAACATCCACGTGAAGGACGGCATCACCGAGGACGAGTTCGTCGAACGGCGCGAAGCGCGCGACCGCACCCTCG
>JAEUMA010000633.1 GCA_016793565.1 Rhizobiaceae bacterium | reverse complement strand
CGAAGGTTCCGGAACGCCGTCCAGGCTATCGTGTTGCTCGGGCGCCAGGAGCGCCATCATCCCTTCCCCATGTTGGAGCGCCCCGCGCCATGCACGTCGAGCGCCGCGAACACCGCGGCCGTCACCACGTTCTCGACCACGTCCGCCTCGCGCGAGGCGTCGATCACGATGCAGCGGTTCGGCTCTCTTTCGGCGATCGCCAGGAACGCTTCCCGCCGCCGCTGGTGAATGGCGATATCCTCGCGCTCGAAACGGTCCGCGCCTTCATCACCGCGCCTTGCAGCCGCCCGGCTCAGCCCGGCGGCCGGGTCGATGTCGAAGATCAGCGTCAGGTCCGGCATCATGCCGTTCACGGAAACCTCCTCGATGCGACGCATGATCTGCGGCGGCAATCCGCCGGTAACGCCCTGGTAGACGCGCGAGGAATCGAGAAAGCGATCGCACAGCACAACCTCGCCGGCATCGACCGCCGGCCGGATCACCTGCTCGATATGATCCGAGCGGGCGGCGGCGAAAAGCAGCGCCTCCATCTCCGGCCCAAAAGGCTCCGCCGCGCCCGAAAGCAGAACGTGGCGAATGGCCTCAGCTCCCGGAGAGCCGCCCGGCTCGCGCGTCACCCGGATCGGGTATTTCTTGTCGCGCAGCTTGTTCGCAAGACGCTGGATCTGCGTCGACTTGCCCGCACCCTCCCCGCCCTCGAATGTAATGAAGAACCCGCGCGCCAAGCTGCTTCCAATTCCGCTCGTCGGCGATCGCCGTGTCGCCGATCGCCCGTCTTAGGCAGGAAGCGGGCAAAAATCCACGCCTGCCTGGTGGCTGGAGCACTTCCTGCGACCCAGGGCTTTCACAGGAAATGCTCTACCGCATCCAGCCTGTCATCAGCTCGCCGACAGCATCCAGTGCGCGCTGATGGAGCTTGCCCACGCCGACTGCCTCGGCGGCGAACAGCGGCGTCTCCTGGCTGAGTGTGTCGCCGACCCACACCTTGAGCGAACCCACAGGCGTACCCGCCTCCACGGGCGCCAGCACCGGCCCCTGGTAGACGATGCGGGCGACCAGCCGGTCCTTGTTGCCGATCGGAACGAAGATGGCGACCGGCCCCTGCGCCTTCAGCGCCACGCCCGCTTTCTCGCCGCCATAGACCTTGGCCTCGCCGACGATCTCGTCCGAGCCGAACACGTTCGTTTTCTGGAAGGCGCGCATTCCCCAGTCCAGTAGCTTGCGCGCCTCCTCGGCACGCTCCTTCTCGGTCGCCATGCCGCTCATGGCGACGAACAGGCGCCGGCCGTCACGGCTGACGGAACCGACGATCGCGTAGCCCGAAGCCTCTGTGTAGCCGGTCTTCATGCCGTCCGCGCCGATGTCCATCGCCAGCAGCGGGTTGCGGTTCTTTTGGGTGATCTTGTTCCAGGTGAAGGATGGCTGCGAATAGAACTTGTAGAATTCCGGATAGGTCTTCCAGATGTGCAGGCCGAGCAGGGCCAGCTCACGCATCGTCACGACCTGCCCCTCGGCCGGCAGCCCGGTCGCATTCTTGAACACCGATTGCTCGAGCCCGATCTCGCGCGCACGCTCGTTCATCAGCCCGGCGAAGTTCTCCTCCGAACCCGCCATCCCCTCGGCTATGGCGATGCAGCCGTCATTGGCCGACTGCACCACCACGCCCTGGATGAGGTCCTGCAGAGGAACCTCCGACTTCACTTTGGCGAACATCGTTGAGCCGCCGGAATTGGCGCCGCCGGTACGCCACGCGTTTTCGGAAATGTAGAACTTGTCGTCCAGGCTCAACCGTCCCGCCTGGACCGCGTGGAACACGACCTCCATCGTCATCAGCTTGGCGAGCGACGCCGGCGGCACCAGTTCCTCGGCGTTCTTGGAATAGAGAACCGTGCCGGTGTCGGCCTCGACCAGAAAGGCCTGCGCGGCCTTGGTCTCGAAGAGCTGCGCACGCGACTGGAGCGTGCCGGCGACGAACGCGGCCGCGAGCATGGCGATGAAGATCGTCAGCCGGCGAAGGATCATGCACAAAGTCCCGATGGCGCTTGCCGCGATGCGGACGAGGCAAGGCTATCAGGATGCCGCCGCCGCCATCAAGATCGGGCGGCGCGATGCAACGCTTTGTGATCGGGCGAGCGTTCGTGGCCTATTCGCGAACGCTGATGGCATCGGGCGCGCCCTGCTGCCAGGCCGCCTCCAGCATCGCGTCTACCGACAGGCGGCCGTCCGGATAGAGGGAGACGGTGTAGATCGTCTTTCCATCCACCTGCGTCGCGTCGATCGCCGGCCGGCCGAGATCAGACAGTCCGGCGACCAGGGCCGCCGCATCGGTGCGATCCTCGAAGGAGCCGGCAGCGATGTATTCGGCCGAAGCCGCGACGGACGCGCTCGCGTCCGGTTGCTTCCAGCCGAGACCGGCGCGGGCGGTTTCGTCGCCACTGATGGCCGCCAGGGCCATAGCGGCCCCGTTCGTCGGCTCCGAAGCGTAGGACATAGTAGCCATCGCCACTTGCGTCTGCTCCGGCAGCGCCAGTTCGTAGGCAGGGCGGACCGGAGCGATCGGGCCGAGATCCGGCAGCTTGAGCGAGGCGACGTCGACCGCCGGAGAGGCAGCGACGGCTACGTCGTTGAGCTGACCCGGAAAGGCTACCGACGGCGACTGTCCATCTGCGGAAACAGTGGGCGTCGATCCGTTCATGGCGATCATCACGCCGGTCGGCAGCCCGTCAGACGGATCCGGCACCTTGTTGCCGGGGTGATAGGAGGCCATCAGATAGGAATCGTCCTGGCCGTCCAGCGGCGCGCGGCCGACATACTCCACCATTACATTCGCGGTGCCGGTATGGGTATAGTCCAGCATCTCCGCGGCGCGGCGCGACAGATCGATAATGCGGCCGTTAGCGTAGGGACCACGGTCGTTGACGCGAACGATGAGGGATGCGCCGTTCTTGGTATTGGTGACGCGGGCATAGCTCGGCAGCGGCATCGTCGGATGCGCGGCGGTCAGGTGCGTCATGTCGTAGATTTCGCCGTTGGCGGTCAGGCGTCCGTGGAAGGCGTCGCCGTACCAGGAGGCCTTGCCTACCCGGCGGTACTTCTTGTCTTCCTTCGGGTAATACATCTTGCCGGCGACCATGTAGGGCTTGCCTATCTGGTCGCGTCCGCCGCCGCGCGGCAGGCGCGTGCGCAGATTGCTGACCCGCGGGCTGGCCTTCACGCCGTACTTGCTTTCCGGAAAGTATTCTTTCGTGGTGGGTTTCTTCACCACCATTGATTTTGGCGGTGCCGAGGTGCACGAGGCCGCGAGGACCGCCGCCAGTGCCACCACGATACCCTTGACGCCGAAACGGATTCGTCCCCGATCCGCGCACATCATGCCGCAGGCACCATGCGGGAAATCCCCCTACTGAACGCACGTTCTGCGGTCTCCCGCAGGCTGGCAAAACATCGCCGCGCACCCCTCATCGCACGACAACCCTTAGCACGGCATTAACCGAATATGTCAGGAAACGGGCAAGAATGTGGCTGGCGCTCCCGCGGGCTGCCTCCTCCCGTCCCGTTATGGAACTGTCATCAGCCCGACACGCAGGCTTCACGCAGGTGCGCTAGCGAGGTTCCGCGCGGTCGTTGCGACCGGGCCGGGACCGGAGCGGCCATGACGCCAATGCTGGAAATCCGCGGCGTTTCGCGCCGCTTCGGAAAACATACCGCGGTCGCCTCCGTCGATATCTCCATTCCCCGCGGGCAGATGGTGGGCATCATCGGCCGGTCCGGCGCCGGCAAGTCGACGCTGCTACGTATGATCAACCGGCTGATCGATCCAAGCGAGGGCACCATCGTACATGACGGCGTCGACGTGTCGGCCTTGCGCGGCGCGGCGCTGCGGCGCTGGCAGCGCGACTGCGCCATGATCTTCCAGCAGTTTAACCTGGTCCCCCGTCTTAACGTGCTGACCAACGTACTGCTCGGCCGTCTCAACCACCGCTCGACCCTGATGAACCTGGTCGGCGCCTTTTCGCGCGAGGAGCGCGCCGGAGCGATCGCTGCGCTGGAGCGCCTGGACATCGTGCGCACCGCCTTGCAGCCGGCCGGCACGCTTTCCGGCGGGCAGCAGCAGCGCGTTGCAATCGCGCGCGCCCTCACCCAGGAGCCGCGACTGCTGCTGGCCGACGAGCCGATCGCCTCGCTCGACCCGCTGAACGCCAAGGTCGTCATGGATTCGCTCGCCGACATCAACCGGCGCGAGGGCATCACCGTCATCACCAATCTCCACACGCTGGATACCGCGCGCGGCTATTGCGAGCGCGTGATCGGCATGGCGGCCGGCAAGGTCGTCTTCGACGGACCGCCCGACGCATTGACGCGCGAGGCTGTGCGGACCGTCTACGGCGCGGCGGGCGACGGCTCGGAGATCTCGGAAAGCATCACCTCCACCAGCATCTCCGAAGGCCGCCCGCGCAAGTTCGAACCGGCTGCGCCGCTGGAACCCGCTTTGGCGGGTGCGTGAGCGGGGCTGGCGCGTCCGACCCCCCGCGAAAAGAGTTCGTCCTTTCCACCAGACCGCCGGCAAGGGCCGGCCAAGACAGGAGACTACGATGTTCAGGAAGATCGTTTTCGGCGCCGTGTCGCTCGCCGTGCTCGCAATCGGTTCCGCTCAGGCCGACCAACTCAAGGAGTTCCGCATCGGGCTGATCGGCGGCGAGAACGAAGCCGACCGCCTGCGCAACTTCCAATGCATGGTCAACCAGCTTCCGGCCGCTCTCGGCGTCGAGAAAGTGTCGCTGTTCCCGGCCGCCGACTATGACGGCACCATCCAAGGCCTGCTTGGCGGCACTCTCGACTATGCCGAACTCGGCGCGTCGGGCTACGCCAAGATCTATCTGCAGAACAAGGACGCGGTTGAGCCGATCCTGACCACCGTGCAGACCGACGGCGCCACCGGCTATTATTCCATCATGGTCGCGCGCAAGGATTCCGGCATCACCTCGCTTGCCGACCTCAAGGGCAAGAAGCTGGGCTTCGCCGATCCCGACTCGACCTCGGGCTATCTGATCCCCGTCACCGCCCTTCCGAAGGATCTCGGCGGCGTCGCCGTGAAGGATTATTTCGCCGAGACCGGCTTCGGCGGCGGCCATGAAAACCTCGTCCTTGAAGTCTTGAAGGGCACCTTCGATGCCGGCACGACCTTCGGCTCGGGTGTCGGTGAATGGAAGGACGGCTATACCTCCGGCAACCTGCGCAAGATGGTCGACAAGGGCATTCTCGACATGGACGACCTGGTCGAGATCTGGAAGTCGCCGCTGATCCCGAACGGCCCGATCGTCGTGCGCACCGGCCTCGACGCCGGGGTCAAGGAGAAGTTCAAGGCCTTCATGATGGATCTGCCCACCAAGGACCCCGCCTGCTTCTCGGCGATCCAGGGCGGCGACTTCAAGAGCTACATGGAAGTTACCCCGGCTTTCTACCAGCCGATCATCGACGCCCGTAAGGCGCAGATCGGTTCTTAATCCGAACTCGGCCCCAAGGAGTGCACGCCGCGTCGCCGCGGCGTGCACTCCGGTCGGATCCGGCGTATGAACGCTTCCATCTCCGAAGCCGGGCTGGCCGTTGAGCAGCACTGGCGCGACCTCGCCGGCCGGCGCCGCCTCTATTCGCTGGCGGGCTTGGCGCTGTTCTTCCTGGCGATGGGCGGCTCGCTGTGGTTCGCGAACGAGACCAGCGCCGGCAAGTTCTGGGACCGCCTGCCCTATTTCTTCGACTTCGTCGACCAGATGACGCCGCGCGACGCCACCGAAGTCGGCCGCGCGCTCTTCGACCTGCCCTCGCCCTATGACGACGGCAGCCTGAAGTTCAACTATCCGGAAGGGCGCGTCGAGCTGGCGCACGGGCTCTATCTGCCCGAATACGTCTACAAGATGGTCGAGACCATCAACATCGCGCTCACCGCGACGCTGATCGGCTTCTCGCTCGGCTTCGTCCTTTGCTTCTTCGCCGCATCCAACCTCGTCACGCGCCGCTGGCTGCGCTTCTTCGTGCGCCGCTTTCTGGAAATCCTGCGTGCCTTTCCGGAGATCGTCATCGCGGGCTTTTTCCTGGCCGTCCTTTCGCTCGGTGCCGTCCCAGCCATCATCGCTGTGGCCATCCACACCACGGGCGCGCTCGGCAAGATGTTCTTCGAAGTCGTCGAGAATGCGGACATGAAGCCGGACGAAGGCCTGCGAGCTGTCGGCGCTTCCTGGCTGGAGCGCGTCCGCTTTGGCATCGTGCCGCAGGTGATGCCCAATTTCCTGAGCTACGGCCTTCTGCGCCTCGAGATCAACGTGCGCGCCTCCACCATTATCGGCGCGGTCGGCGGCGGCGGCATCGGCGAGGAACTGCGGCTAGCGATCAGCCGCAACCACGAGGCCAAGACGCTTGCCATCGTACTGCTGCTGCTCATCACCATCACCGCCGTCGACCAGTTGTCCGCTGTCCTGCGCCGCAAGCTGGTCGGCGAACAGGCTTTCGCCTTCGGAGCCGGATAACCGCGATGCTTTCCGCCGCAACCGTCGACGAGATCGAGGCGCGCCATCCGGACCTGTTCAAGGGCGTGTCAAGACGCTCCGTGATCGGCTGGCTGACGACGGCGGGCGTTGTCGCATACGCCGTGTTCGCATGGTGGTTCTTTTCCATCGGCGCGGTGCTCGCCGGCGGCAACTGGTCGATTGCGGGAAGCTACCTGGCCGACTGGGTGAGCTACGAGACGCGCCCGACCATCACCTTCGAAAACAGCAGGCTTTCCGTCTCCTATCCCCGCTTTTCAGCCTATAGGCCGGACAGGCAGCCCGACTGGGTCACGCTGGAGGGCGAAACGGAGCCTGGAACGGCGACGCGCATCCTGCTCGACATGCGGGGCACCACGATTGACATCGTGCCGCAACAGGTCCGCGTCGACCACGACGGCGAAATTCTGGTCCTCGACATAGGCCCGGGCGAAGAAGTGCATCCGCGCGGTTCCCTGCCGGCCTGGGCCTCGCAGAAGGAACCCGGCGGACGCGTACCGCTCGACTTCGGCTTCAAGGGCCGGATCGACGTGGAGGGCGACGAAGTAAAGGTCCGTCAGCGCTTCTGGGGCTGGGAGAATTTCTTCTTCGACGCCAATTCTCCCTTTTGGGGCAAGTCGTTCGGGCAGGTGATGGCGCTGATCGTTTCGGGAGAGCGCATCGATCCCGCGCACTCCAACCTCTCGCTCGCCTGGGACAACATCGTCAACAATGCCGAATGGCAGCACGGCGACGTCTGGCTGAAGCTGCTACAGACTATCGTCATGGCCTTCGTCGGCACCGTGCTCGCGTCGCTGCTGGCCTTCCCGCTCGCCTTCCTGGCGGCCCGAAACATTACCGGCAGCCGCATCGTCAACCAGGTCACCAAGCGGCTGTTCGATTTCCTTCGCGCCGTCGACATGTTCATCTGGGCGCTGTTCTTCACGCGCGCCTTCGGCCCGGGGCCGCTGGCCGGCATCTCCGCTATCTTCTTCACCGACACCGGCACGCTGGGAAAGCTCTATTCCGAGACGCTGGAGAACATCGACGACCGCCAGCGCGAGGGCATCCGCTCGGTCGGTGCGGCGCCCATTCTCGTGCAGCGCTATGGGGTGCTGCCGCAGGTGATGCCCGTCTTCCTCAGCCAGTCGCTCTATTTCTGGGAATCCAATACCCGCTCCGCCACCATCATCGGCGCGGTGGGCGCCGGCGGCATCGGCCTCAAGCTTTGGGAGGCCATGCGCACCAACACGGACTGGGAGAACGTCGCCTACATGGTGCTGCTGATCCTGATGGTCGTCTACGTCTTCGACGGCGTTTCGAGCAGCCTGCGCCGCCGGCTCATGGGACATTCCTGATCGCAGCCGCGGGCTCGACAGCGATGCGCGCCGCGCCTAATGACGGGCGCCGTTCCCCGCGAGCCAGGATCCGCCCATGCAGCCGTCCAAGGACATTTCCCGTCTCATCGAGATCATGGCGGCGCTGCGCACGCCCCTCACCGGCTGCCCCTGGGACGTCGAGCAGACCTTTGCCAGTATCGCCCCCTATACGATCGAGGAGGCCTACGAGGTGGCCGATGCGATCGCGCGCGGCGACATGGACGACCTGCGCGACGAACTCGGCGATCTGCTTCTGCAGGTGGTCTATCATGCGCGCATGGCCGAGGAGGCCGGCGACTTCGCCTTCGGCGACGTCGTCGAGGCCGTCACGCGCAAGATGATCAGGCGCCATCCGCATGTGTTCGGCGACGAGACCGCCCGCGGCGCCGGTATGGCCAAAGGCGTGTGGGAGAAGATCAAGGCGGGGGAGAAGGCCGAGAAGCGCGCGGCGCGGCTGGCGCGCGGCCTGCCCGCCGAGGATCACGGCGGCGGCTACCTCGACGGCCTGCCGGTCGCCCTGCCCGCGCTGACGCGCGCGCTGAAGCTGCAGCAGAAGGCCGCCCAGGTGGGCTTCGACTGGGGCGCGGTCGGGCCGGTCCTCGACAAGATGGAGGAAGAGATCGCCGAATTGCGCGAGGCCATCGCGGCCGCCGACCGCGCTGCCTCCGAGGACGAGTTCGGCGATCTGCTGTTCGTGGTCGTCAATCTCGGCCGGCATCTCGGGCTGGACGCCGAAAAGGCGCTGTCCGGCACTAACGAAAAATTCCGCTCGCGCTTCCATTTCGTGGAGAAAGCCGTGCTGGCCGAGGGAAAATCCCTTGAAACGGCCACACTGGACGAAATGGAAGCCCATTGGCAGCGCGCCAAGCCGGCAATCGGCTGAGCTGTCGCTGACGGTTTCAGGCGAAGCCGCGGGACGCGGCGCGAAAGAGCAGCCAGTGGCGCCGCAAGGCGCTGAGTTCCACCGGGACCGCGAACAGGTCCACCTTATCGATGCGATCGAGGTAGGCGCCCGTCAGCGCCAGTGGCAGGTAGGCCGGCCGCAGCAGCGTAGGCAGGTTCGCCGCGCCGTCAACGAAGGCGCGCCAATGCTCGCGCGCCAGAGAGACCATGGCCGAGATCGCACGGGCGGTCGCGGCAAGGTCTTCCCCTGCGACGAAGGCCTGCGGCGTCGTCCCCGCCGCGGCCAGCAGATCGCGCGGGATGTAGCACTGCCCTCGCGCCCGATGCAGCGGCACGAGCCGCAACAGGCCGGTCATGCCCTGAGCGCAGCCGGCGTGGCCGGCCAGCGCGGCGAAGGTGCGGGCACTCGTCCCGTCCAGGCACATCGCCGCGAGCTGGATCAACGCGCCGGCCGTCTCGCCGAGATATCCTTCCAGGTCGGTACGCGTCGGCATGGGGTCGTCATAGAGATCGAAGACGCGCGCCTCCAGATAGTTCTGGAACGTCTCGGTGGGCAGACTGCGGCGGCGCATGGCGGCAAGCAGCCGGTCGGCGAGCGGATGGCCGGTCGCGTCGGCGTTGCCGGCCAGCGCATCCCGCCACCATTGCAGGCGGATTTCGCCAGGCAGCGCCTCGCGGATGCGGTCGCGTATGGCGGCGATCTCGGCATTGAAGGCATAGAGCGCGATCAGGTCGCCACGCCGGTCCTGCGGGGCGTAGAGAGCCGACAGATAGCGGTCGGGGTCGGCTATCCGCAGGTCGGCCGCGAGAGCGTCATCATCCGACATCTCAATCGACGGCAAGCAGCGCCGCAGCCACCGCGCGCTCCTCAGCGAGAAGCACGTTGTAGGTGCGCACTGCCGCGCTTGTCGACATCGGGTCGGCGGCGATCCGCGCCTCCTTCAGCGCGCCGCGCAGTTCGGCGCCCAGCGGCGCCAGGTCCTTGCCCATTCCGGCGAGAAACACTTCGACCGCGTCCTGCTCGGCGAACAGCCGCGCAAGGTCGCTCGCGGCAAGCCGGCCGGGCTGCGCCGGCTCCCAGCCGTAGATGCCCGACGGCAGGCACAGGATGGAGCCGCGGTGCGACATACCGGCGAAGCGGAAGCCGCCATTGCCATAGGCCTCGATCGGGGCTCGCCCAGGGAAGTGCGCCGGGCGCACGACGATCCCCGCGCCCATGCGCTAGCGCGTTTCTGCCGGCAGGGCCTCGCCGCCCTGTGCCGGCTCCTTGTCGAACATGTCGGGCCGCAGTTTGAACAGGATCAGCAGCGGGCCGGCGACGAAGATCGAGGAATAGGTGCCGATCAGAATGCCGAAGATCATCGCGAAGGTGAAGGAGGCGATCACCTCGCCGCCGTACATGTAGAGCGCGAACAGCGCGAACAGCGTGGTGATGCCCGTCAGAACGGTTCGCGACAGCGTCTGGTTCATCGAGATGTCGAGCAACTCCTCGATCGGCATCTTCTTGTATTTGCGCAGGTTCTCACGCACGCGGTCATAGACCACCACCGTATCGTTGATTGAGTAGCCTACGATCGTGAGAATGGCTGCGATACTGCCCAGGTTGAATTCTATGCCGGCCACCACATACAGGCCGACCATCATGATCACATCATGAAGCGTGGAAATGATCGCTCCAACGCCGAACTGCCACTCGAATCGTATCCAGATATAGATGAGCATCGCCACGAGCGACGCCAGCACGCCGAGCGTGCCGGTCCGCGTCAGTTCAGAGGATACGGTAGGGCCGACAACCTCGACGCGGCGGAAATCATAGTCATCCTCCAGCGCCATGCGCGCCTTTTCGACGGCCGACTGCTCGGCGTTGTCGCCGCCTTCCTGACCCTCAATGCGGATCAGGAGGTCGCGGTTGGAGCCGAATTCCTGCACCTGGACATCGCCCAGATTGAGCTCGCTGAGCCGCTCGCGGACATCACCCGCATCCGCCTGCGGCCCCCTCGCCTGCACCTCGATGCTGGAGCCCCCGCGGAAATCGATGCCGTAGTTCATGTCCTTGGTGAAGAACATGAAGGCCGCGGCGATCGACAGCAGCGCCGACAATGTGAAGGCATATTTGCGCATCGACATGAAGCGTATGCGCGTGTCGTCTGGCACCAGCTTGATGAAGCCGCTCGGCAGGTCAGTCGGTCGGTAGTGCTTCAGCCAGATGGCGATCATCCAGCGCGTCAGCGTGTAGGCCGTGAAAACCGTGGTGATGATGCCGATGGCGAGCGTCACCGCGAAGCCGCGGATCGGGCCGGAGCCGAGGAAGAACAGGATCACGGCGGCGATAAAGGTGGTGAGGTTGGCGTCAACCACGGTGGATAGCGCCCGCGCGAAGCCCGAATCCAACGACTGCACAAGCGAGCGGCCCATGCGCCGTTCCTCGCGTACGCGCTCGTAGATGATGACGTTGGAGTCCACCGCCATGCCCATGGTCAGCACGATGCCGGCGATGCCCGGCATGGTCAGCGTCGCCCCCAGGACCGACAGAATGGCGACGATGAGCACTACGTTGGCCAGCAGCGCCAGATTGGCGATCACGCCGATCGTGCCATAGGCCATCACCATGAACAGCAGGACGAGGATGGTAGCAACGCCGGCGGCGAACTCGCCGGCGGCGATGGAATCGGCGCCAAGGCTCGGCCCGACAGTGCGTTCCTCGATGATGGTGAGATCCGCGGGCAGCGCGCCGGCGCGCAGCAGAACGGCAAGGTCGTTGGCGCTCTCGGACGTGAAGCTGCCCGAAATCTGGCCGGTGCCGCCGAGGATCGGCTCGCGGATCTGCGGGGCCGAGATCACCTGGTTGTCGAGGATGATGGCGAACAGCCGGCCGACATTCTGCTGGGTCGCCTGGCCGAAGCGCTGGGCGCCCTGATTGTCGAAGCGGAACGAAACGACCGGCTCGCCGGTGCGCTGGTCGAAGGTGGCCTGCGCGTCGACCAGGCTTTCGCCCGACACGATGACGCGGTTCTCGATCAGATACGGCGCCGGCGGGTCGTCTGCCGAGTACATCACCGTCGAACCCGCGGGCGCCCTGCCCTCGATGGCTTCTTGAATCGGAACCGACTGATCGACCATCTGGAAGGTCAGCTTGGCGGTCTGGCCAAGGATTTCCTTCAGGCGCTGCGGATCCTGGAGCCCCGGCACCTGGACCAGGATGCGGTCGGTTCCTTGCCGTTGGATGATCGGCTCGGTGGTACCGAGTTCGTTGACGCGACGGCCGACGACCTCGATGGACTGCGCGAGCGCCGTGCCGACCCGGTAGTCGATGCCTTCGTCGGTCATGGTGTACCGCAGCAGGCCGGGTTCCGGTTCGTCCATGGTCATTTCGGTGACCGAGCCCGCTCCGAACAATCCCGACGAGACCGGCTGGGTCAGTGCTTCCAGCGCAGTCTTGGCCTTGTCGATGTCGCTGGCGTCGCGGATGCGTACCTGTACAGTACGGCCGGTGCCGGAAAGACCGGTATAGCCCACACGCGCGTCGCGCAGCAGCGTGCGGATATGGTCGCGTGCTTCGACCTGGCGGTCGTCGATAAGGTCCTGCCGGTCGATGGCGAGAAGGATGTGGGAGCCGCCCTGCAGGTCGAGGCCCAGCGTCATCGCCCGCTTGGGCATGAAGCTCGGCAGCGGCTCCAGATAGGACTGAGGCACCAGATTCGGCAGCGAATAGAGGATTCCGAGAACGACGACCGCCCAGATCGAAATCGTCTTCCACCGCGAGAAATAAAGCATCGTGCCTCATCCAGTCCGGCGGCTGGCGCCACCCTTGGGGTACGGTTACTTCTTCACGTTCTGGTTGGCGATCGGTTCGCCCTTCACACGCACTTCGGCCAGGGTCGAGCGCATCGCGGTCACCTTGACGCCGTTGCCGAGGTCGAGTTCTACCTCGTTGTCGTCAACGACCTTGATGACCTTGGCCACCAGGCCGCCGCCGGTGACGACCGTGTCGCCGCGCCGCACATTCGCCAGCATCTCCTGGCGCTTCTTCATCTGCGTGCGCTGCGGCCGAATGATCAGGAAATACATGATGACGAAGATGAGCACGAAGGGAAGAATGCTCATCAGCATTTCCGGCGCAGCGCCGGTAGTCTGTGCGTAGGCCGGTGTCACGAACATCGGAAGCTCCCTGAAATGCTGAAAAACGGCCGGGTTCCGGCCCCGCCAAAGGTGCGCGATATATAATCTGTCGGCATTTGTTTGCAACCGCGTCGACTGGCAAGGCCGGCGCTTTTCGGTCGCAGGCGGGCATGTTAGGGGTGCCGGCCTCGAACGTCCCCCAGCCGGATCCGCGAAAAATGAACGACGCCACGGCCGCCGACCTGTCGGCAAAGCTTGACCTTCTGATCGCCGCGGTCGCCCGTCTGGCGCCGCCGCCGGCGCGCAAGCCCGATCTCGACGCCGCAGACTGCTTCGTCTGGGAGGCCGAACGCGGCGAACTCGAGCCGGTCAAGCGGGTGAACCGGGTAGAGATCGGCCTGATCCGTGGCGTCGACCGCGTGCGCGACATTCTGGTCGACAATACGCAGCGCTTCGCCGCCGGGCTTCCGGCCAACAACGTGCTTCTTTGGGGCGCGCGCGGCATGGGCAAGTCGTCGCTGGTCAAGGCCGCGCATGCTCAGATCAACGCCGCCCGCGATGCCGGTACCCCGCCGCTCAAGCTGGTGGAAATCCACCGCGAGGACATCGACACGCTGCCGAAGCTGCTGGCGATCCTGAAGACGGCGCCGTTCCGTTTCGTGCTGTTCTGCGACGACCTGTCCTTCGATCACGACGACACGTCGTACAAGTCGCTCAAGGCTGCGCTCGAAGGCGGGGTCGAGGGGCGGCCCGAGAACGTCATCTTCTATGCGACGTCCAATCGCCGGCACCTCCTGCCGCGCGACATGATCGACAATGAACGCTCGACGGCGATCAATCCGTCCGAGGCGGTCGAGGAGAAAGTGTCGCTATCGGACCGATTCGGCCTGTGGCTCGGCTTCCACAAATGTTCGCAGGACGACTACCTGGCGATGATCGAGGGCTATGCCCGTCACTATGGCCTGGAAGTGGAGCCCGACGCCCTGCGCGCCGACGCGCTCGAATGGGCTACCACCCGTGGCAGCCGGTCGGGCCGGGTCGCCTGGCAGTTCATCCAGGACCTTGCCGGGCGCCTCGGCCTTCCGCTCAGGGGCTAAGCGCGCCTTTGATCGGCTACTGCAGGTAGCCGGACGGGTCGACCGGAGCCGAGTTCTTGCGCACCTCGAAATGCAGCTTCGGCGTATTGGCATTGCCGCTCATGCCGGAGACCGCGATCTCCTGCCCGCGCTTGACCGTCTGACCACGCGACACCTTGAGTGCGCTGGCGTGGCCGTAGACGGTCACGAGCCCGTTCTCGTGGCGCACCAGTACGGTGTTGCCGAATTCCTTCAGCCCGTCGCCGGCATAGATCACCACGCCGTTCTCGGCCGCCTTCACCGGGGTGCCCTCCGGCACGGAAATGTCGATGCCGTCGTTCTTGCTGCCGCCGCTGGCGCCGTAGTTCGAGACGACGCGGCCGCGCACGGGCCAGCGCATCTTGCCGATGCCGGTCGCGCCCGGTGCCTCGGCGTCGTCCTCTGCCTCGGCCTGCTCGATCGCCGTCGTGGGCGGTGTATAGGTCGCCAGCTTCGGCGCATCCGCGCTGGGCGCGGCGGCCGGCTTCTGCGCCTTGGTGGCGCCGCCGGTCACGATCGGATCGACCTTCGTCGCCGTGGCGACTTTCGCCGGCGCGGCGCCCGGGGCCAGCTTCAGCGACTGGCCGATACGGATGTTGCCGTCCTTCAGGCCGTTCGCTTCCTTGAGCGCGCTCACGCTGACGCCGGTCTTCTTGGCGATCTTGCTCAGCGTGTCGCCGGATTCAACCGTATAGCTTCCGGCCGAAGCCGCGGTCGCGGAAGCGGGCTTTTCTGGCTCGCCTTCCTTGGGCTTAGGTGCTTTCGGCAGCACGGCCACCTTGTCCTGTGGCGTCTCGGGCGCCGGCAGCTTGGGAGCGTCGGCATTGGTCCCGCGCGAGGATTTGGCGTCGGCGACCTTGGGGTTGCTGTCTGGGGCCGAGACCGGAGCCTTCTTCGAATAGACATAGGTCGGGATGACCAGCTTCTGGCCGGCCTGCAGGCTCGCCTGCTCCGACAGCCCGTTCACCTGCATGATCACGTTGGCCGGCACGCCGAAGCGGCGCGAGAGGTTGTAGACGGTCTCGCCTTCCTTGGCGACGATCTGCGTGCCGCCCGCCCGCGACCAGCCGGCAGGATCGGGATCGACGGCCGCCACTTCCGGCGCCGTCGAGGGAACGGTGCCCGTCGTCGCGCGATCCAGCAGCGGCTTTGCAGAAGGCGTGGCCGCCAGCGCCGGTGCGCTCGCGGTGCGGACCGTCTCGGCGGCGGGCTTCGCATCCGCCAGCGGAGCCGAGGTGACCGGAGTCAGTGCGGTGCGCGAAACCGAGCCCGCCGGCGCGCTTTCCACAGGAGCCGCGGCCACGGCATCGCCGGGATAGGGCTGCGACTGCGGGATGATGGATTTCTGGTTGGGCGTCGACGCCGTGAAGATATTGTCGAGCCCCACGTCGAACCGGGCGACATTGGCGCTGCAGCCTGCGGCTAGGCCGCCTACCAGGAGAAGCGCCGCGCCGCGCCCCAGACTGCGCTTGCTCTTCCGTACCAAACCCAACTGCATGACGTTGACCCGCACAAACCCGATACCAACGCCCGGATTAAAGCGCGTTAATGTTACTGCGGGGTTAAGCGCAGGCGGGAAGTGCTAATTTTTGGGCAGATCAGAGAGTGGTGGCAACGCCCTGGGCTACGCGCTGCAGCCGAACGTAGCCGATATCCTCGCGCTCGAAGCGGCTGCCGACCTTGGTCAGCTTGGTCAGCAGCTGCTCGCCCTCCTCCGGTCCTATCGGTGCTATCATGACGCCACCGGAGGAGAGCTGGTCCACGAAGGCGCGCGGCAGGCTTTCGAAGGCGGCCCAGAC
>JAEUMA010000630.1 GCA_016793565.1 Rhizobiaceae bacterium | reverse complement strand
GGTGCTCTTCCTCAGGAGCGACGGGAATGCCGGCCTTCGGGATATTCTGGATATTGTAACCGCTGCCGCAACTCACCAGGCCTGCGGCGCGCTCCGGCCACAGCGCCGATACGATGCAGGCGGCGCGCCCGCCCCAGTCATACCCGGCAAGCACCGCGGTGCGGATCTCGAGCGCATTCATCAGCGCCAGAAGGTCCGCGCCGAGCGCCGCCTGCTCGCCCGAGCGGGGCGTCGGCGACGACAGGAACCGCGTCGGACCGTAGCCGCGCAGATAGGGCGCGATGCAGCGCATGCCGGCGGAGGCGAGCCGATCGGCGACGACTTCGTAGCAGTGCACGTCATACGGAAAGCCGTGCAGCAGAATTGCCACCGGACCGTCGCGCGGCCCCGCCTCCTGATAGGCGACATCCAATACGCCGGCGGCAATTCGCTTCATGCGCGTCCGATCCCTTCTCCATGTGCCGGGATCATAGCAGGCATTCCTGTCATTGCGCGTCAGTAGAAGATGGAGGCACGTGGTCCATCTGCGAATTGACATTCGCTGCGACCTTGGCTGAAGAAGGCGGCGGACGATCCGGAGACATTCGCGATGGCTTTCGACCGCCAGAAACTCGAAACCCTGCGCGCTCGCTACGGTGAGAGCGGCGGTGGCGACATCTACGACCCGAAGTTCCGCCGGGTGGCCGACAAGATTTTCTCTGGCGGCACGCGGGTTGCGCCGTATGCCGGCGTGCCCACCTTCCTGACCGCGCCCTACCGCGCGATCGATGCCGCGGACCCCGATTTCGGCGACCTCCAGGTGGCGATCGTCGGCGTGCCGATGGATCTGGGCGTCACCAACCGCAACGGATCGCGCTTCGGCCCGCGCGCGCTGCGCACCATCGAACGCATCGGTCCCTACAACCACGTGCTCGACTGCGCGCCGATCTACGAACTGCGGGTGGCCGACATTGGCGACGTGCCTTTCCGGAGCCGGTTCCGGCTGGAACAGAGCCATGAGGACATCGAGCGGCGCATCGCCCAGATCGTCGCGGCCGGCGTGCTGCCGCTCTCCGTCGGCGGCGACCATTCGATCACGCATCCGATTCTCAAGGCGGTCGGCCGCGAACGGCCGGTCGGGCTGATCCACATCGACGCCCACTGCGACACCAGCGGCGGCTTCGACCAGACGAAGTTCCACCATGGCGGACCATTCCGCAACGCGGTGCTGGACGGTGTGCTAGACCCCGCCCGCACGATCCAGATCGGCATTCGCGGCTCGTCCGAATATCTCTGGGAGTTCTCCTACGAGTCCGGCATGAGCGTGATCCATGCCGAGGAAATGCCGGCGCTCGGCATTGCGGCCATCATCGAGAAGGCGCGACAGGTGGTCGGCGACGGGCCGACCTATGTCTCGTTCGACATCGACAGCCTGGACCCCGCCTTCGCGCCGGGAACGGGAACGCCGGAGATCGGCGGCCTCACCACGCGCGAGGCGCTGGAACTGTTGCGCGGCCTCAAGGGCCTGAACATCGTGGGCGGCGACGTTGTGGAGGTGGCGCCACAATACGACGCCACCACCAACACCGCGCATGCGGGCGCGCAGATGCTGTTCGAGATTCTCAGCCTGATGGTGTTCAGCCCGGCCGTTCGCCGCTGACGGGCGGCTGGCGCGCCGTTCAGTGCGCCGCCACCGCCCGATGGCCGGCCGGTTTCAGCCGGTCGCGACGCATCCACCGGTGGATCAGCAGCCCGGCGACGATAAACAGCGATATCGCCATGGCCATCCAGACACCGATGCCGCCGAGGCCGACGTGGAACGCCAGGACGATCGCCAGCGGCAGGCCGACGCCCCAGTAGCCGATGGCCGCATAGATCATCGGCACTGACGTGTCGTGAAGCCCGCGCAGCATGCCCGCCGCCACCGCCTGCGCGCCGTCGAAGACCTGGAACAGGGCCGCGTAGACCAGGAACGCCGTGGCCAGCACGATCACCGGCGCGTTCTCCGGCACGTTGAGGTCGATGAAGGCGCCGATGAGCACGCGCGGTACGAGCACCATCAAGAGGCCCATCGCCGCCATGAAGCCGACCCCCATGGCGAAGGCCGTCCAGCCGGCCCGGCTGACTGCCTCGTTGTCGCCGGCGCCATAGGCGCGTCCGACGCGCACGGTTGCCGCCTGGCCGAGCCCCATCGGCACCATGAAGGTGATGGAGGAAAGCTGGATGGCGATGGCATGAGCCGCCAGCGCATCCGCGCTGATCAGGCCGACGAGCATCGCGGCCGCGTTGAACACCCCCACTTCGAACAGCAGCAGGCCTGCGATCGGCAAGCCGAGCCGCAGCAGCGTTCCGTAGCGCGGCCAGTCAGGCCGCCAGAAGCGCCCGAACAGGCGGAAGCGGCGGAAGCGGCGGTCGAGCATGACCACGGCCGCCATGCCGATGAACATGAGCGTGCTGGAAAGCGCGGTCGCCAACCCGGAGCCGGCGATGCCCATGGCCGGAAAACCGAGATTGCCGAACATCAGGCACCAGTTCGCCAGCACGTTGAACGCCACCGCGCCAAACACGATTACCAGTGCCCAGCCTGGCCGCTCCAGGGCGGATATGAAGGATCGCAGCACTATGTAGCCGTAGAAGGGCAGCACGCTCCACTGCAGCCATCGGATGTAAGTGCCCGCCTCCCGCGCAAGGTCCGGTTCCTGGCCCATGGCAAGCAGAAGCGCCTCGCCATTCCAGAGGATCAGCCAGATAGGGACGGACACGCTGACGGCCAGCCACAGGCCCTGCCGCACGGTCCGCCGGATATCGCGGACGGAGTGCGCCTTGCGGCCGAACTCCGTCGCCATCATCGGCGCCGCTGCCAGCATCAGACCGAGGCCGAATATCATCGGCGCGAAATAGAGATTCGTGCCCAGCGTGCCGGCCGCCAGCGTATGCGCGCCCAACCGGCCCATCATCATCACGTCGGTCGCTGTCATGGCGGTCTGGCCGAGATTGGTCAACACCATAGGCCAGGCGAGCGCAAGGGTGGCGCGGATTTCGCTGCGCCAGAGACCGCCCGCTGCGGTTCGACCCGCCTCGATCGCCGTCATGACCGTTGCTCTTCCCGGGGCCGATGCGGCCGGTTCCTTCGGGCACGATTTTTCCGATGGGAAGCCCGGTCATCCATCGTCGTGACCTGCCTCTTGCCGCAAGCGGGTGCCCAACGCAAGGACAATGGGTTGATCCAGCACATCCGAGATGGCCGCGGGCCCTTGTATTGTGGCGGTGCAGGACGCAAAAGCGTGTCCCGCATCCTTGCGGCCGGACCGCATCGACCGAATTGCCGCCTGGCGGCGCGACAAGGAGATTTCGCCGATGACCAAGGCGGTCTACTGGGACATGGACGGTACGCTGATCGACAGCGAGCCGCTGCACGACCGCGCGCTGATCGCGGCGATGGAGAGCGTCGGCATCACGCCGCCGGCCGATCTTCACGAGCGGGTGCTGGGCGTGGCCGCCTATCCGGTCTACCTGATGATGCGCGAGGAGTTCGGCGTCACCCTCCCGTTCAAGGAATGGATCCGCCGTAAATACGACTACTATCTCGATCACGTCGGCGAGCTCGAACCGCGACCCGGCGCGATCGAGATCTTCCGCGACCTGGACGCAGCCGGCGTTGCACAGGCGGTCGTATCGAACTCGGACCGCATGGTGGTGGACGCCAATCTGCGCACGGTCGGTCTCGCGGCCGGCGGCATGAAAACGGTCAGCCGCAACGACGTGCTGGCCGGAAAGCCCGATCCCGAGCCGTTTCTGCGGGCCGCCTATCTGATGGGAATAGACCCGGCCGACAGTTTCGTGGTCGAGGACAGCTGGACCGGTGCGTCGGCGGGACTTGCCGCCGGGATGTGCACAATCTTCTGGCCGGAAGCGCCGATGGAAGGTCCCAAGGGAACGCTGGTCGCTGCCACGGCCGAGGATGTCCGCCGCTTTCTCGGCATAGAATGACGCTCAGTTCTGGTCGACCACCGTCAGTTCGACGCGATCGGCCGCGAAGCGGGTTCGGGAATACTGGATCGGGTGACCCTCCAGGTCGACATTGACCGCCTCCGCGAAGAGCACGATGGCGCCCGGCGCCAGCCGCAGGTCGGTCAGCTCTTGTGCGTCGGCATGTCGGGCGGAAACGACGGTGGAACGGCGGAGATAGTCGGCCACGCTGAAGCGTGCGAGTGCAGCCGTGATCGATAGCGTCTCCGCGTAGGCGTCGGCAAAGCCCGCAAAGCGAGCGGCATCGAAATAGGCGGTCGCACGCGCCACCGGCCTGCCGTCTGCCTCGCTCACTGTCTCCAGCCGCACAACCGCGCCTCCCAGCCTTAAGGCCAGGTGTTCGGAGACGATAGAGTCAGCGGGTTCCTCGGCATGGGCGATCAGCCTGCTCGTATGGGACTCCGCCTGACCCCGGAGGCCGGTGGAAAAGCGTGTGCGGGCGGCGATCGGATAGGCGATGCGCCGGCGTGATTCGACAAACGTTCCGCGACCTTGCTCCGCCCGCAGCACGCCCTCGTCCACGAGCGAGGCGATAGCCGTGCGCAACGTGTGGCGATTAACCCCGAAAGTCTGCGCCAGCGCAATCTCCGGCGGCAGCCGGCCGTCGGCTCCCAGCGATCCGCCTGCAATGCCCAGGCGGATCCGGTCCGCAACCTGGCGCCATAATGCGACGCCGCTTCGGCGATCGATAGGCCGCTTCATCGTGGCCGCCATTGCCCGACCTGTCACTTGCGCGTCATGGACGCGCGGCAGAATGAATGTATAATATGTATAGTTGTCTATATCAATAGACCATTGTGAAACACCCATCCGAGGTTTGGCATGCCGGCACGACAGGCGGAAGCGACAGAACAGATGGACCGGCGTGCCGCGATGGCGACGCTGGCTGCCGCTCCCGGCGCCCGGCTGCAGGCGCTGTGGCGTGACGCGGGATTGCCCGAAGCCGCACAACCGGTGCGCGGACCCGAGACCGGGCTGGTCACCCTGCGCGGCCGCACCGGCGGCGGCGGCGATCCGTTCAATGTCGGCGAAGCGACGGTGACGCGGGCGACGGTGCGGCTCGACGGGCGTCTCGGCCATGCCTATGCGCTCGGGACAGACCGCGACAAGGTGCGTCTCGCAGCCATCGCCGACGCGCTGTGGCAGGCGCCGGAGCACCGGCCCGCGATTGAAAAGAACATCCTTGCGCCGCTACGCGCCGCGCAACAGGAGGCCGACGAGCGCCGGCAGGCGGAGACGGCGGCCACGAAGGTCGATTTTTTCACCATGGTCCGCGGGGAAGACTGATGCAGGCGGAGAGGTCTTCGCTGGAAGGCGGCTTCGCGCAGCCGGTGTTCGACGCGCAGGCGGTGTTCCGCGCCGTCATGGACGCCATGGCGCGCCCCGGAAGCGTGCATGCCATCGGCGAGCGCGCAACACCGCCCAGCCCGCTTTTGCCCGCCACCGCGGCTGTGGCGCTTGCGTTGTGCGACCACGA
>JAEUMA010000596.1 GCA_016793565.1 Rhizobiaceae bacterium | reverse complement strand
CAGACGTAATTGGCCATCAGCACGGTCGCAAAGCAGGAAGAGAAGGACCCCCACAGGACTCACAGCGTCATATTTCCCAAGCGGGCGTAGCAGCGGCCTCTCCAGCCATTCAGTCCATCAAACAGCGAAGCGGAGGCTATGCCGAACCGTTCCGCCACGATCACGGCCTCCATGGCGGCGGCGGTGCCGCACGCCGAAACGTAATTGTTCAGAGCCTTGACCGCATGGCCGCTTCCGAGCGGCCCGGTGCGGTGGATGGCGGATGCGACCGGAGAAAGATAACGAACGGCCCGTTCGGCCGCCTCGGGCTCGCCGCCCAGCATCACGGTAAGCTTGCCTTCGACGGCGCGCCGCACGCCGCCCGAGACTGGCGCGTCGACCAGCATCACGCCCAGCGCGGCAAGATCGCGGCCGAGAGACACCGTATCCGACGGCTCGGAGGAACTCATGTCGATGACCAGTTCGGGAAGAGGATTGCCGCCGCGCGACGCGACCGCCAGAACGCCTCGCTCGCCGAGCAGCGCCTCGCGCACCACCTTTCCGTTAGGCAGCAAGGTGATGACGCACGTCGCACCGCCCGCACCCGAACTGCCGTCCGCACCAGCCGAGCCACCGAGCGCGGCCAGTTTCTCGCGTGCTTCCGCCGACGGATCGATGCCGTAGACCGACAGGCCGGCGCCGATCAGGCAGGCCGCCACCGGGATACCCATCTGCCCCAGACCGATCAGGCAGACGTCTGCCTGGACTTCACGCTGCGCCATAGCACCCTCCTCCGGTGAAGCCTCGCTCGAACCGGATTTATGATACAATCAGACAATCTGTCAATTAGATCAGGAACCGCCTGTCGGCTCCTCGACCTTGGCCAGATAAGCAATGGCCGTGTCGGCCGCACGCTCGATGTGGACACGGCATGCATCGGCGGCGCGCTGGCCGTCGCGCGCCTTGATCGCCGCCAATATGTCGCGAATCTCGTCGACCGAATGCTGGAGCCGGCCTGGCTGCGTCATCGAGGTGATGCGCAGCAGGGTCACGCGGTTGTGCAGCAGCTTCAGCATCTGCTGGACGAAGACGTTGCGCCCACCCTCCATCAGGCAGCCGTAGAAGGAGGTCTTCGCCTCGATAAGGTCACGCCTGGTGTTGGCATTCGGATCTGCCTCGAACCGGTCGGCGGCCAGAGCGAACTTGGCGACCTTGGACTCCAGCCGGTCGATGTCCTCCGCACTGCCCTTGGTGGCGAATTCCTGGCCGGAATAGCTCTCTAGCAGGGCGCGAACTGAATAAAGCTGCTTGGCCTCCTCCAGCGAAATCGAACTGACGGACGGGCCCCGGTGCGGGTGCGAGGTGATCAGTCCTTCGGCCTCCAACTGGCGAAGGGCCTCGCGGATCGAGGTCCGGCCAACGCCGATCATCTCGCACAATTCGCGCTCGATCAGCCTTTGCCCGGGCCGGAACCGGCCGGCCGAGATGGCCTGCCGCAGCTTGTCCTCCACCATCGCGCGCAGCGTCGCGCTGCGCTTCGGGATCTGGAGATCGAAGTCACCGAGATCAGGCACATCGTCAACGCGGGAATCGTCGCTCATCTGCGTGCTGGTTCCTGGCTGTGTCATCAGTGATCTGCAACCCTCGATTGGGACGTAGGTTGCTATCTAATATCATTGGTGCCCGCTTCTGGCAGTCGCCAGAGCTTCCGCAAGGTTCTTTATTTCGCTCACGGCCGAATCGACTTTCGCCCGCATGGTTTGGGTGAGTTTGTCCGGAGCCTCGAAGTCGGCGTCCAGCGCAAACAGCGACGACGGCACGACAAGCGCGCGAAAAAACGCAAACAGCGGACGGAACTGGTGATCGAGCATCAGCGCATGTGTCGGCGCTTTGCCCGTGGCGCCGACCAGCACCGGCTTGCCGGCGAGAATGTCCATTTCCATCAGATCGAAGAAGTGCTTCAGCAGGCCGCTATAGCTCGCCTTGTAAACGGGCGAGGCGACGGCCAGCGCGTCGCAGCCGCGCACCGCTTCCCACATGAGCAGATGCGCCGGACCTGCGTTATCGCGTCCGGTCGCCGTGCCGAGCTGCGGCCCGGCATCCAGCAGATCGAAGACCTCGGCGCTGCAGCCTGCGTGGCGAGCGAAGCTCTCGGCCACATTTTCGAGCAACACGCGGGTGCGGGACGGACGAGTGAAGTTGCCGCTGATGCAGACCAGCTTCATGACAGCGTCCTCTCGCAGGCAATGGGACGGAAAGTCGTGATGGCTGTCATCGCTAGGCCACCAGATGGTTGCCGATCGAGGAACCGCCGTCGACCGTCACGATGCTGCCGGTGGCGAAACGCGAGCGGTCCGAGGCCAGAAACAGAAACGCCTCCGCGATTTCGTCCGGCTGGCCCATGCGGTTCATCACGGCGCGGGCGTTGAACTCGGCGCGGCGCGAGGCAGGGTCGGGAGCGACCGACAGGATGCGCTCAATGTAGGGACTGTCCACGGTGCCGGGGGCCACCGCATTGACCCGGATGCCGTCGCGGGCATGGTCCATGGCCATCGCTTTGGTGAGCGCGGTTATCGCACCCTTCGAGGCGACGTAGGCCGTGCGGTCGGCGATGGCCGAGGTTACCGTATAGGAGGTCGTGTTGATGATCGAGCCGCCGCCTTGCGCCTTCATCACCGGCACCACGTGCTTGGCGCACAGGAACATGCCCTTCACATTCACCGCCATCAGCCGATCCCACTGCTCCTCGGGGGTTGTGACCACGTTGCCGGTCATGCCGAAGCCAGCGTTGTTGACCAGCACGTCGACGCGGCCGAAGGCGGCCAGCGCCTGCGCAACCATGCCGGCGACATCGGCGGCCGACGAAACGTCGCAGCCGACGCCCAGCGCCGACGCACCGAGCTTCTGCGCGGCGGCCAGCGCTCCGTCTCGATTGACGTCGGCGACGACCACCGCGGCGCCCTGACGCACAAACAGGTTCGCCACGGCGTGACCGATGCCGCTGGCACCGCCCGTCACGATGCAAACCTTACCCTTCAACTCCATCAATTCCTCCCGATCGAAAGCCCACCATCGACGGGCAGACTCACCCGTCGATCCACCGGACCGTCTTTTCCCGACAGACGAGCAGAATATCTGAGAATCTGTCAATCCAAAATTTCCCTATTGACAGATTATCAGACAATCTGAAATCTGAGAGCACAAGCCGACGGATCGGAAGGTCGGTCGGCTTTCGGGAGGAATGCACATGGACGTCGACGCTTTTCCGCGTCTGTACCATCAGCCGTTCACGACGACGGATCTCGGCGCTGCCTTCAAGCAGGCCATGCGCCGTCTGACGTCAACGGTGAGCCTTATCACCACCTCCATGGAAGGGCGGCGCGTGGGCATGGCGGCGACCGCCGTGCAGTCGGTCACCGCTGATCCGGCGACGCTGCTGGTGTGCATCAACCGCTCCGCGTCGATCAGCCAGCCGCTGCACCAGCGCGGCCGCTTCGCGGTCAACATCCTGCACGTCTCGCATGTGCATCTCGTGCCTCTGTTCAGCGGCAAGCTGAAGGACGAGGCCCGCTTCGCCTATGGCGACTGGGAGACCGTGGACTCTGTCCCGGTGCTGAGCGACGCCCAGGCCGTTCTCGTGTGCGATGTCCAGAGCGCGGCCACCGTCGGCTCCCATGACGTGATCTTCGGCGAAGTCGTCTCCATCCGTATCCGGCAAGACATCGCTCCCCTCCTCTACGAGGACGGCGGGTTCGCGCGGTCGAAGGCCATCCCCGTGCCGGGGTAGCCCGGCGTCATTTTCCGGCGGCGGAAGCCGCATGCCAAGGACCTTCAGAAAGGCATCGAAATGCACGTAAAGTCACCCGACGGCGCGGAACTTTCCGACCGTTTTCACAAGGGACTGGAGACGCGTCGCGCCGTGCTCGGCTCGGCCTATGTCGACGGTTCGATCGCCAAGGCCACGGACTTCAACTGGCCGATCCAGGAACTGGTGACGGAATATTGCTGGGATGCGGTATGGAACCGGCCGGGGCTCGACCGCCGCACGCGTTCCTTCCTGAACCTCGCCATGATTTCCGCGCTCAATCGCCCGCACGAGCTGAAGCTCCATGTTCGCGGCGCGCTCAACAACGGGCTCAGCAAGGAAGAGATTCGCGAAGTGTTCCTTCAGGTCGCCATCTATTGCGGGGTTCCCGCCTCCATCGACAGCTTCCGGGTCGCCCAGGAAGTTTTCACCGAAATGGGCGTCTGACGCCTTAAAACGCCCCTTCTGGAGTAAACTCTTATGGACTACCAAAACCAAGACATGACGGAGCTGTTCCACGAGAGCGGCAATCCGATGTTCAACGACAATGCGCTGAAGCTCGGCACCTTCGGCACCAACTGCTCGGGCGCCTGCGCCATCACGGAGGCCGAGACGACCTTCGAGCCGACCTTCGACCACAATCTGAAGATTGCGCGGCAGCTCGAGGAAGCCGGCTGGGAGTGCATGGTGCCGATCGCGCGCTGGCGGGGCTTTGGCGGCCCGACCGACTTCAACGGCGTGAACATGGACACCTTCACCTGGGCGGCGGCTCTGGCTGCTTCGACGTCGAAGCTGCAGTTCTTCTCCACCACCCATGTCCCCACCCTTCATCCGATCGTCGCCGCCAAGATGGCAACGACCGTCGACCACATCTCCAAGGGACGCTACGGCCTCAACCTGGTGACCGGCTGGTTCACTCCCGAGATGGAGATGTTCGGCCGTCCGATGATGGAGCACGACACCCGCTACGACTATGCCGACGAATGGATGGCCATCGTCGAGGCGCTGTGGAAGCGCAACAATATCGACTTCGAGGGTCAGTTCCTCAAGGTCAAGGACGCGGTCAGCAATCCGAAGCCCTACAGCGCTGCCGGCCGCCCCGTGCTGATCTGCGCGGGAGCTTCTGGCAAGGGTCTGGAGTTCACCGCCAAGTACTGCGATTTCAACTTCGGCTTCATGCAGGACATGGAAGCGGGCGCTGCCTGGGTGAAGAAGGTCAAGGACCTCGCCTACCAACGCTATGGCAAGAAACTCGGCACCTTCACGGCCTGCCCGGTCGTCGTCCGCGAGACAGAGAAGGAAGCCTGGGACTATTACGACTACTACGTCAAGCAGAAGGGCGACTGGGAAGCCTGCGAGAACATCGCAACGGTGCTTCAGGTCCAGTCCCAGAACCATTCCGCCGAAATGTACCAGAAGTTCAAGGAGCGCTTCATCGCCGGCTGGGGCGGATTTCCGCTCATCGGCACGCCCGAGCAGGTCGCACAGGGTCTGGTCGACCTGAAGAAGACCGATGTCGACGGCGTGCTGCTGACGATGGTGGACTACAATGAGGAACTGCCCTTCTTCAACGAGAGGGTGATGCCGCTGCTCAAGCAGGCCGGCCTGCGCAAGTAGAGGCACGGCCCGGCGCCCAGGGCGCGCCGCAACAAGTCACTACGGAGGAGTTTGACGATGCTGATCGACATCGATCGGTTGATCGCGCGTGCGCGCGACGACTTCGAGTTCAAGCGGGAAACCCGCTATCTCAACGGAACGATCGCGCTTTCGATGGACGGCGAAAAGGCCGTGCTCGACTTCGCCGACGGCAAGCTCACGGGCGTCGGATCGGGCACCTCGTCGGGCCATCACCGCATCGAGGTGGGCGGTACGGCCGAGCAGTGGTCGCAACTGCTCATGGACAAGCCGGTGCCCTTCTACCAGTGCATCCAGTCGGCCGCGGTCCGGCACGGCATGACCATCTCGGCAACCGACGAGACCTTCGCCTATCTGCCGGCGCTCAACCGCCTTACGACGCTGATGCGCGACGTGCGCAACGGGAGGGCCTGAACCATGTCGCGTCACGATCCCATCACCGGCCGCTACGTCTACCTTACGGTCGAAGGCATCGAGTACCGCGTGTATTACGAGGAGGCCGGACAGGGCATTCCGCTGATCGTCGGACACACGGCGGGTTCCGACGGCCGCCAGTATCGCAACCTCCTGTGCGACGCCGAGGCCACGCGCGACTTCCGGGTCATCGCTTTCGACCTGCCCTACCACGGCAAGTCGCTGCCGCCACACGGCGTGCGCTGGTGGGAAACCGAATACAACATGACCAAGGCGCGGATGATGGCGTTCCCCAACGCCTTGTCCGACGCGCTCGGCCTGGAGAGGCCGGTCTACATGGGCAGCTCGATGGGCGGCCATCTGGCCGTGGATCTCGCATCGAACTTCGCCGACCGCTACCGCGCCACCATCGCGGTCGAGGGCGCACTGCAGTCGGCCGCCGAGTATGTCGAGGTCGGCATGGCCGGCATCCGCAAGGAGTTCGACAATCCCA
>JAEUMA010000583.1 GCA_016793565.1 Rhizobiaceae bacterium | reverse complement strand
GACTTGGAATCGGCCGCGCTCGCCCATGCCGGCATGGACGCTGCGAGTCCGGCGGCAAGCCCCGCCTTCAGAACCTGCCGCCTGTCGAGCAGCAGGGCTTTCTCCGAAAATGCTGTCATCTTTCTTGCCCCTGTCGTGTCTAGATCAGATTGCGGGGAACCTGCTGCCGCCATTCGCGCGAGAAGACGCACGTCTCGCCCTCGAAAGCTTCCAGCCGGCTTTCGATCTCGAAAGTGTCGGCGGTGCAGGTCCAGTCACAGCGCGTCTTGACGCGCATGTCCCAGGTGGCGTGCGAATGGCGCACGTCGAACTCGGTCTCCATGCGCGCCGACGTCGGATCGTCGTCGGTGATCGAATAGCGCATCATCTTCGTGAAGGAAGTGCGCACGCCGACGTCCAGGATGGTGGCGTCGCCGTCGTCGCGCCAAAGGGTGCACACGTTCCGGCCGGTCTCTTCGTCGCGCTCGACGGTGCGTTTCGCGGAGCCGGGACGATGGACCTCGTAGCGCAGCAGCGGCCCCGTCTCCACAGGCTGGAATTTGGGCTCGGGGCCGGATGCGGCGAGATCGAACACGGGCAGCATGAGCCGGCTGGCGCTGCAGTCGACCGTGACCGTCGCCACCGAGGGCGCCGGCCAGATGGTGGGCCAGTAGGTGGTCGAGAGCGCCAGCCGCAGCCGGTATCCGGCCGGGATCACGTATCCGAGGTCGTTGAGTTTGATACGGATCTTGTAGGTCTTGCCCGGCTCCAGAGGCGTCGGATTCTCATGGCTGTCGCGGTGCGTCAGGTTCAGCGTGCCGAAGCTCATGCGCTCGGAGGTGCCGTCAGGCGCCAGGGCGCAGAGACGGGCGACGAGCAGGGCTCCGGGGCGGTCGGCGCTGACGGTCAGTTCCACCACGGGAGCGCCGAGCAGCGGCATATCCTGGGAGAGCGGCTGGCTGTCGAAGATGGTCGAGCGCTCGTCGTCGACGCGCTGGTCCTCAGCCAAGTCGGGGCCGAGGCCGCCGAGGCCATACGGACACCATTCGCCGCCGGCGATGCCCAGCGATTGCGGCGAGCAGACGGTGACGCTATCGTCAGCACCCGCTTTCGCGCCGAGGACGCCGGGGGCAAGGTCGAGCGCAGTGTTGGCGGCGACGGTGTTGTCCGCGCCGGCCCATCGGCCTGGCCGGAAGGCGAGATTCGCATCGGGCGTAACCGGATCCTGCAGATAGGCGCGGAGCCGCGGCTCGTCCATGATGCCCGTCTGCTTGTCCTTCAGCCACTGGTCCCAGAAGCGCAGGGCTTCCTGAAGAAACCCGATGGCCGGCCCCGGCGCACCGAAATGCGGATATTTGTGGCCCCACGGACCGACTATGCCGAGACGGGGCGAACTCAGGCCGTCAAGCAGGCGGAACACGGGGTTGGTATAGCCGTCGGCCCAGCCGCCGACGGCCATGACGGGACATTCGATGGCGCTGAAATCCTCGCACACCGAGGCAAACTTCCAGAACTCGTCGCGCGTCTGGTGCTTCATCCAGTCCACGTAGAGCGGCGAGGTGGCCTCCAGGCGCTGGCGCCACATGTCGCGCCAGCGGTCGCCGACGATCAGCGGATCGGGCGAGCGCGCCATGATGGTGAAGAAGGTGGAGCCCCATTCGAGGTTGTCGGTGGTGAACTGGCCGCCCATGAAATGCATGTCGTCGGCGTAGCGGTCGTCCGTGAAGCAGATGGTGATGACCGCCTTCAGCGCGGCCGGGCGATAGGCGGCGATCTGTAGCCCGTCGAAGCCGCCCCACGAGATGCCGATCATGCCGACGCGGCCGTTGCACCAGGGCTGGGCGGCCAGCCATTCGATGGCGTCGATGCCGTCCTGCTGCTCCAGCGGGAGATATTCGTCGACCAGCACGCCATCGGAATCGCCGCTGCCGCGCATGTCGAGGCGTACCGAGGCGTAGCCATGTTCGGCGAACCAGGGATGGGTCATGTCATCCCAGTCGCGGGTGCCGTCGCGGCGGCGGTAAGGAATATACTCGAGGATGACAGGCACCGGCGTCTGCGCGGCCGACTTGGGTATCCAGATCCGGGCGGCCAGGCGCGTTCCGTCGCGCATCGGAATCCACAGCGTCTCATTGTAGTCGACATTCGCCGTTCCGACCGCGGAAGCGCTCATTGACCACCTTTCCCCTTATTGCGCGACAGCGCACGCTTGTTCATTTCGATCACTATCGATCAAATCCAGGACGAACGCAACACCGCCGAGCGAGATTCTTTTCCACAAGGTGCAACGGTCATACTTGGAATATTTTTCCATTTAATAACAATAGAGTAAGGGAGATCCCGGCGTGATTCGGTGTGGGAATGCGCCACGTAACCGGAGAGAGCGGGTTGGTCATGCGGCGGTTCGATCGTGATCGAACTTGACGTATCAATCAAAAGCAGTCAAATGGAGCGGATCGTCCGATAACCTCGTTGCAGAGATGACGCAACACACCCGATTTCCCCACGAAAGGCAGTCCCAGATGTTCGCGCTCATCAAGGAGCGCGGGGCGATGGGGACGACCGAGTTGGCCGACATGCTGGGCATCTCCGTGCCGACGGTGCGGCGCGACCTATCCGCGCTGGAGGTGGCCGGCCTGGTCATCCGCACGCATGGCGGCGTGGTGACCCAGGACGCCGTCCGCGAATCCGATCTGGAGCCACTCTTTTCCGACAAGCTCAACGTTCATCAAGTGCTGAAGGAGCGCATTGCAGCGGCCGCGGCGGAGCTCGTCTTCGATAGGGCGACTGTCATCATCGATTCCGGCACTACCGGCCTTGCCCTGGCGCGCCAGCTGGCCGGCCGGTCCGTCACCATTGTCGCCCTCGACCTGAAAGTGGCCGAGGCGGCCGCAACAGGCTCGACCGAAGTGCTGCTGGTGGGCGGCCGCGTACGCAACGGGCTTTTCAACGTCACCGGCGCCTGGGCGACCGACCTTTTGCAGGCGATCACCGCCGATCTGTTTTTCCTGAGCGCCGACGCCATCGATGCCGAGCACGTCACCAATTCGACGATCGAGGAAGCTGCAGTGAAGAAGGCGGCCATCGACAAGTCGCTGCGCACCGTGCTGATCGCCGACCACAGCAAGCTCAACCAGCGCAGGTTCGTGCCTGTATGCGGCGTCGAGCGCGTCGACGTCTTCGTGACCGACAGCGGCTCCCGCGAGCCGATCGCGGCCTATGAGAGCAAGTTCAAGAAAATCATCTACTGCTGAATTCAAGAGGAAACGTCGATCGTGACGGAATCAAAGTTCGAGCGCATCTTCGGCGGCATCAAGCCGGTGATTGCGATGGTCCATCTCGATCCGCTGGCCGGAACTCCGCTCTACGATCCGGCGGGCGGCATCGAACGCATCGTCGCCAACGCTCGCAAGGATCTGCTGGCCCTGCAGGCAGCTGGCGTGGACGCGGTCATGTTCGGCAATGAGAACGACCGTCCCTACGAGTTGCAGGTCGACACCGCCTCGACGGCTTCCATGGCCTATGTCATCGGCCGGCTGCGCGGCGAGATCACGGTGCCTTTCGGCGTCAACGTGCTTTGGGATCCGCGCAGCTCGGTCGCGCTCGCGGCGGCCACGGGAGCCGCCTTCATCCGCGAGATCCTGACCGGCAACTACGCATCCGACATGGGCCCGTGGACGCCGAATGCCGGCGCGACCATGCGCTACCGCAACCATGTCGGCCGCCCCGACCTGGCGCTGTTCAACAATATCTCGGCGGAGTTCGCCTATTCGCTCGACCGTCGCGACATCGCGGTGCGGGCGCGCAGCGCGATCTTCTCCAGCTTACCGGATGCGGTGCTGGTTTCCGGCGGCATCACCGGCGACGCGGCCGCGCTGAGCGAGGTCGAGGCCGTCAAGAAGGTCAGCGGCAAGACGCCGGTGCTCGCCAACACGGGCGTGCGCCATGCGACGGTCGCCGACGTGCTTTCGGTCGCCGACGGCTGTATCGTCGGCTCGTCGCTGAAGGTCGACGGCGATACCTGGAACGCCGTCGATCCGGACCGCGCGGCCGAGTTCATGCGTATCGTCCGGCAGGCGAGGGCGGCGTGAGGTAAGCAAGCGCTTACGTGGTGTTCCTCAAACCAGACCGGCGGCGGCGGCCTGCAAAGCCAGAACCAGCAGGCAGCAGACCCGTGCGAGGACGATCGGCCTGACCGCCGCGCCGGCGCGCATTGGGTTCGTTTCCCATGCCGCTGCCTGCTCAGAACGAAGTCGAAGGTTCGAACGCGCCGAAATGGCGGCGCCAGCGCTCGGCGATCTCGCCGACGGTTGCGTAGGCGCGAACGGCTTCCAGCACCGGCGGCACCATGTTGTCGCCGCTGGCGCAGGCAGCGTCGATTGCCGAGAGAGAACGTTCCACCCGCCCGTTGTCGCGTTCGCGGCGGATTTGCGCGGTGCGCTGCTGCTGGCGCTCGGTCGTCGCCGGATCGAGGCGGAATGCCGTGTTCGGCACGTTCGGGACCTGCGGCCATTTGTTGACGGTGACCCATGAGCGCTCGCCGCCGTCCAGTCGCCTTTGGCGTCTCTGCGCTCCGCGGTTCATGATCTCGCGACCGAAGCCGCCGTCGATGACGCCGAGCGCCCCGCCGGCGGTCTCAATGCTCTTGAGATG
>JAEUMA010000442.1 GCA_016793565.1 Rhizobiaceae bacterium | reverse complement strand
TGCAGCGGCGGGAAGCGCAGCACCCGGTCGACGAGTTCGAAGCGGATGCGCCGCAGCATGCGCTCGCCGAGCCGCCCCTTGTAGGTGTTGATGTAAAGCTTGAAGAGCCCGTTCACCACCACCAGGAACAGGAACACCATGCTGAGCGCGAACAGCATCTGTTCGCGGGTGAGCTGGAGACCCTCGAACAGGGTGACGTGCCCGACCACGGGACGGTCGAAGTCGATGACCCTGAAGGGCTGCGTGGACGTCGGTGTGGGGAAGCCGTCGCCCTGGATCGGCCCGTTGACGATCAGCTTCGGCAGGTCGAAGGACATGAAGTAGGGGATCATCGACAGCGCGACGATCAGCAGGATGTAGAGCTGCTGGCGCCAGGTATGGACCCAGATATATTTGGCGAGGCTTGGTTCCATCTGTGCGCGGGGTCCTCAGACCTTGGGCCGCAGCACCAGCAGTCGGCGCGCGGCGAACGGGGAATTGGCGATGGCGGCGTCGTCGAGCGTCAGGTCGACCGTGAACTCAGTCTTGAGTCCCGGACGCGAGAGAATCGTAGGGATCATGGACGAGGCGCGTTCGAGCGCAAGGGCGTAGTCGATCACCACCACGCCGGCATTGTCGAGCAGGCCGAACAGGGCCGCTCCGGCCGGGTCGCTTCCGCCGAAGCCGCGCAGGGAAAAGCCTATCATGGCGAGGCCGTAGCTGCGCGGCGCAAGATCGAAAGAGACTTCCTGGAATTTGCGCGCCAGATGGCGCACCCGGCACGGCGCGCCGTTCAGCGTCTCAGCCTCGAACGGCTTGGTATGCGGGTCCACCGACAGCACGGATTGCGGCCTATGCGTCAGAAAGCCGGTAATCGGCATGACGCTGCCGCCGATCTCCACGACATGCGCGAAATCGCGCAGGAAATGCGCCGCGATCACCTGCCGGACCGGCGCTGCCGGTCCGCTCAGATGCGCTAGTCCGGTGTCCGCCCCGCCGAGTTCGGGCACCGCCTTGAGGATCGATTGAATCATCCAGCCGGAATGCGTTGTGTTGCCAGAGCGCGCACCATACAACAGCGGCATGACGGACGCCACCAAGCCCGAAGCCGCCGACGACATCTGGCACGAGCGGGCCTTCGACCTCACGCGCGGCATCGCCGCCTATACCGGAAGTCCGCTGATTGGTGGGCTGGCGCGGCTCGTCGCCGAGTTTCCCGGCGCCGACGTCGCGAACGCCTTCAACCACAAGCAAGTGGCCTGCAAGATGTGGGCGCGCGACGAGCTTTTCGCCAATTGCGGCGGTCGCTTCGGCAGGGTTTGGGTGCTCGGCGGCTGGTACGGCGTGCTGCCGGCGATGCTGTTCGAGGACCCGCGCTTTGCTGTGGAGCGCATAGAAAGCATAGACATAGACCCGTCGGTCGCCGAAGTGGCGCTCTCGCTCAACCGGCACTGGCGCGAACGCTTCCAGGCGCGGATCGCAGACATGTATGCGCTGGACTATCGCGGCGAACGGCCGGCTCTAGTCGTCAACACGAGCTGCGAGCACATCGCCGACCTGCCGGCGTTCCTGACCCTTCTGCCCGCCGGCACTCAGGTGCTGCTGCAGTCGAACGACTATTTCTCCGAGCCGACGCACATCAACTGCGTGCCTTCGCTGGAGGCCTTCGAGAAGCAGGCGGCGTTGTCCTCCGTGGCCTTCGCCGGCGCCCTGCCGATGAAGAAATACACCCGCTTCATGCTGATCGGCCGTATCTGACCGCGAACTTTCTGGTCAACCGAGTTCGCGCAGCGCAATGGCAGTGTGGCGCGCGCCTTCGAGGTCGAGGCCGTTCGGGCCGGGCGGGGGCGACGTGCGCGCCGTCTCGATCGCCGCGGCGAGGCTCTGCGCGGACAGCGCCGCCTCACTCAGCATCGTCGCCAGGCCGATCCGCGCGAGGCGTTCGGCCCGCACCGACTGTTCGGTCTCTCCGCCGGCTGCGAAGGGGACCAGCACGGAGCGGCAACCGGCGCGCAGGATATCGCAGACCGTGTTGTAGCCGGCCTGCGAGACCGACACGCCCGCATTGGCGAGCAGCGCCGGAAACTCCGGGCGGAAACGCTGGAGCGCGACGTTCGCCGGCGCCTCGGCGGCCAGCCGCTCGAAATCGGCCGCGGCGAGGTTCGGGCCGGTTATCACGCACCAGCCGAGGTCCGGCGGCAGCAGCCGCGCCGCACTGACAGCGGCGAACACTAGGTCGCGACCGGCCGCCCCGCCGCCGGCCGACACCAGAACGTCGTGCGGCTCTGCGACCGGCGCGGACGGCGGACCTGCCACCAGCCCCGTATAGATGACCTTGTCGGCGATGCGCTCGGCGGGCGGAAAAGTATCTTCCAGCCTGGCGAAGGAGGGATCGCCGTGGATCAGCACCCTGTCGACGAATTCCTCCACGATCGCCGACGTCTCCTCGTTGCGGCCGGGCTTCATCCGTTCCTGCAGGATGTCGCGCACCGATACGACCACCTTGGGTCGCGGCGACATCGCCGCCGCCTCCCGCAGTAGCGGCATCAGCTCGAACCGCATCTGCCGGCGGCCGAACGGAAATGCCTCCAGCATGACGATGTCGGGCTGCATAAGATGCAATTGAGCGAGCAGGCTGTCGCGCCGGCGGTCGAGAAAGGACTGGTCCGCCGGCGTGCCGTCCGCTGCCGCAAGACCGGAGAAACCGATGTCGCTGGCGACCACCGGCGGCAGCGCGAATGTTTTGACGCCGGCGGCGGGAAACCCTGGAACCGGCGCGCCGCCGGTCACCATCGTCAGGTCAAAACCGTCGGCGACGAGGGCCGAGGCGATGCGGCTTGCCCTCGCCAGATGGCCGATGCCGAGCAGATGCTGAACGTAGAAGAGGATCTTCGGGCCCCTCACGCGGCCCTCCCGCGCGCCTGGTCGAACAGTCTCATCAGAGTGTCGATGCTGGAATGGTGGTCGAAATGCATTCGCACCCGCGTCTCGGCCGCGTTGCCCAGACGGCGGCGCAGCGACGGATCGCGGATCAGCCCCTCCAGCGCGGCCGCCAGCGCGGCCGGGTCTTCGGAGGGCACGACAAGGCCGTTTTCGCGGTCGCTCAGCAGTTCGGGCACGCC
>JAEUMA010000414.1 GCA_016793565.1 Rhizobiaceae bacterium | reverse complement strand
GGCATACTTCAGGCGCTGCAATCCTGCGCACCCCCCTCTGGCCTGCCGGCCATCTCCCCCTCAAGGGGGGAGATTGGCTGTGTCCGCCGCATTCGCCAAACACAAACGTTAAAGGTTGTCGGCAAAACCGAAGCTGCCAATCTCCCCCCTTGAGGGGGAGATGGCCGGCAGGCCAGAGGGGGGTGCGCAGGAGTGCGGCGCTGGTCGCCTATCGCTCCAATGAACTTGCCGCGGAGGTGTTCTCATGCCCCGCATGACGATGATCGAGGCGATCCGCAGCGCCATGGACGTGTCGATGGGCCGCGACGACACCGTGGTCGTGTTCGGCGAGGATGTCGGCTATTTCGGCGGCGTGTTCCGCTGCACCCAGGGCCTGCAGCAGAAATACGGCAAGACGCGCTGCTTCGACGCGCCGATCAGCGAGCTCGGCATCGTCGGCACCGCGATCGGCATGGCGGCCTACGGGCTGAAACCGTGCATCGAGGTGCAGTTCGCCGACTACGTCTATCCGGCCTACGACCAGATCGTGTCGGAGGCGGCGCGGCTGCGTTACCGTTCCAACGGCCAGTTCACCTGCCCGATGGTGATCCGGATGCCGACCGGCGGCGGCATTTTCGGGGGGCAGACCCACAGCCAGAGCCCGGAGGCGCTGTTCACCCACGTTTCCGGCCTGAAAGTGGTGGTGCCATCCAACCCGTTCGACGCCAAGGGGCTGTTGATCGCCTCGATCGAAGACCCCGACCCGGTGATCTTTCTGGAGCCGAAGCGGCTCTACAACGGCCCGTTCGACGGCCACCACGACCGGCCGGTGACGGCCTGGTCGAAGCACGAGCTCGGCGAGGTGCCGGATGGGCATTTTTCCGTACCGCTCGGCAAGGCGGTCACACGCCGCCAGGGCAGCGCCATGACCGTGCTCGCCTACGGCACGATGGTGCATGTGGCGCAGGCGGCGGCGGAGGAGACCGGCGTCGACGCGGAGATCATCGACCTCCGGACGCTGCTGCCGCTCGACCTCGACGCCATCGTCGCTTCGGTGAAGAAGACCGGCCGCTGCGTCATCGTACACGAGGCGACGCTGACTTCCGGCTTCGGCGCGGAACTTGCGGCACTCGTGCAGGAGCACTGCTTCTACCACCTGGAGGCGCCGATCACGCGCGTCACCGGCTGGGATACGCCCTACCCGCACGCGCAGGAATGGGACTATTTCCCCGGCCCGGCGCGCGTCGGCCGCGCGCTGCTCGAAACGATGGAGGCGTGAGATGGGCGAGCATGTCGTCAAGCTTCCCGATGTCGGCGAAGGCATTGCCGAGGCCGAGCTGGTCGAATGGCACGTCAAGGTCGGCGACATCATTCGCGAGGACCAGCTGCTGGCCGCGGTGATGACCGACAAGGCGACGGTGGAAATCCCCTCGCCCGTCGAAGGCAAGGTTTTGTGGCTCGGCTTCGAGGTCGGCGACCAGGTGGCGATCGGCTCGCCGATCGTGCGGCTGGAAGTGGCGGGCGAAGGCAATGTCGGGGCGGCGGCGAAAGCTGGCGCAGGCAATACCCCCACCCCTGGTCCCTCCCCACAAGGGGGAGGGGGACAGCCAGCGCCAGCAAAGAATCCTGCGGGCGCTGGCGGTTCTGGCAGAACTGAGACCGGCGGTGCGAGCAAGGCCGGCACGGGCGCTCCCGAAAAGGCAACGGTCGCCGCTGGGCCTGCCTCGTCATCGAGGGCGGGCACGCGGGGCGGAAGTACGTCGCCCGCAACCATCGGTGCCCCGCGCGCCGAGGGCGAGCGGCCGCTGGCCTCTCCGGCGGTACGGTTGCGGGCGCGCGAGGCGGGAATCGACCTGCGCCAGGTGCCGGGCAGCGGTCCCGCAGGCCGCATCGGCCACGAGGATATCGACGCCTTTTTGGCGCGCGGTGCGCGGCCGGTTGCGCAGACCGGCCTTCAGACGAACGACGGCGTCGAAGACGTCAAGGTCGTCGGGCTGCGGCGCAAGATCGCCGAGAAGATGGCGATCGCCAAGTCGCGCATCCCGCACATCACCTATGTGGAGGAGGTCGACGTCACAGCGCTGGAAGAGCTGCGCGCCGCGCTCAACAAGGAAAAGAAGGCGGATCGGCCGAAGCTCACCATCCTGCCGTTCCTGATGCGCGCCATGGTGAAGGCGATCGCCGAGGAGCCGGCCGTCAACGCGCTCTATGACGACGAGGCCGGCGTGATCCACCGCTACGGCGGCGTGCATATCGGCATGGCGGCGCAGACGCCGGCCGGGCTGGTGGTGCCGGTTGTGCGCCACGCCGAGGCGCGCGACCTCTGGGATTGCGCCGCCGAGGTAAACCGCCTGGCCGAGGCCGCTAAGGCCGGCACGGCGACGCGCGAGGAGCTTTCCGGCTCGACCATCACCATCACGTCGCTCGGCGCGATGGGCGGCATCGCCACCACGCCGGTGATCAACCATCCGGAAGTGGCGATCGTCGGTGTCAACAAGATCGCGGTGCGGCCAATGTGGGACGGCACGCAGTTCGTGCCGCGTAAGATGATGAACCTGTCGTCCAGCTTCGACCACCGCGTGGTCGACGGCTGGAACGCCGCCGTGTTCGTGCAGCGCATCAAGACGCTGCTGGAGACGCCGGCGCTGATCTTCGTGGAGGGGTAGATGATGGCTTGCGGTCACAAAGCGACGCGCTTCTGCGCACCCCCCTCTGTCCTGCCGGACATCTCCCCCTCAAGGGGGGAGATTGCGCCTTCATTTCCGCTTTCGCCAATCACCAGCGTCGGTGGAAGCGCGGCAATGCCGAAGCTGCCAATCTCCCCCCTTGAGGGGGAGATGTCCGGCAGGCCAGAGGGGGGTGCGAAGGATCGCAAACGGCCGCCCCGGGGGATCGCAGCATGAAGGACATCTCCTGCAAGCTGCTCGTCATCGGCGCCGGGCCGGGCGGATATGTTTGCGCGATCCGCGCCGGTCAGCTCGGTATCGACACCGTCATCGTCGAGGCGAAGAAACCGGGCGGCACCTGCCTCACCGTCGGCTGCATCCCTTCCAAGGCGCTGATCCACGCGGCCGAGGAATTCGAGAAGGTTCGCCACTACGCCGCCGGCAAGGCGCCGCTCGGCATCGGCGTTTCGGCGCCATCGCTCGAGCTTAGCCAGACCGTGGCGTGGAAGGACGCCATCGTGGGCAGGCTCACCACGGGCGTCAGCGGCCTGTTGAAGAAGGCGCACGTCAAATCGGTGGCGGGCTGGGCGAAAGTCCGCGACGGCAAGACCGTCGAGGTGGAGACCGAAACCGGGCAGCAGGTGATCCGCGCCGAGGCGATCGTGATCGCCACCGGCTCGGCGCCGGTCGCGCTGCCGTTCTTGCCGTTCGGCGGCAAGGTGATTTCCTCCACCGAGGCACTGGCTCTGACAGAGCTGCCGGAGCGGCTGGCGGTGATCGGCGCCGGCTATATCGGCCTCGAACTCGGCACCGCCTTCGCCAAGCTCGGCTCCAAGGTGACGGTGGTGGAGGCACTGGACCGCATCCTGCCGCTCTACGATTCCGAACTGACGCGGCCGGTCGCGAAATCGCTCGAGGCGCTCGGCGTGACAGTGATGCTCGGCGCCAAGGCGAAAGGCCTGTCTGCCAAGGGCGACGCGCTGTTGGTCGAGGGTGCCGGCGGCGCCGAGCAGAAGATCGCGGCGGACAAGGTGCTGGTCACGGTCGGGCGCAAGCCCGCCACCGAGGGCTGGGGCCTCGAGGAACTCGATCTCGACCGCGACGGAAAATTCATCCGCATAGACGAGCGGTGCCGCACCTCGATGCGCGGCGTCTACGCCATCGGCGACGTCACCGGCGAGCCGATGCTGGCGCACCGCGCGATGGCGCAAGGCGAGATGGTGGCCGAGATCGTCGCCGGCCACGCCAGAGCGTGGGACAAGCGCGCGATCCCCGCGGTGTGCTTCACCGATCCGGAGATCGTGTCGGCAGGAATGTCGCCGGACGAGGCGCGGCGCACCGGCGGCGAGGTGAAGATCGGGCAGTTCCCCTTCCGCGCCAACGGGCGGGCGATGACGATGCTGGGCGAAGCCGGTTTCGTGCGCGTGGTGGCGCGTGCCGACAACCACCTTGTGCTCGGTATCCAGGCGGTCGGCAACGGCGTTTCCGAACTGGCGGCGGCGTTCGGGCTGGCGCTGGAGATG
>JAEUMA010000388.1 GCA_016793565.1 Rhizobiaceae bacterium | reverse complement strand
CCCAGCCCGTCAGTTGTTGAGCGGGAAGAAGAACAGGTTGGCGTCGGAGAAGCCGTACTTCGAGAGGATCGCCGAAACGTTGCCGTTGCCGCGCACTTCCGCCAGGCCTTGCGTCACGGCCGAGCGAAGCGAGCAGTCGGCCTGCCGCAAGCCCGGCCGGACATAGCCGTAACCGTACTCGAAGATGAGTTCGTCCGGAACCTTGACGCCCTTGAGCAGTTCGAGCGGCGAATCCTTGTTGGCCGCGAGGAACAGGTTGATCTTGGTGTCATCGTCGACGATGGCGCTGACGCGACCGGTGGCGACGGCGCTGAACTGCTCGGCATCGGTCTGGAACGGCACGATCTCAGCGCCGATCTTGCGCAGATACTCGTCGGCCGCGGAGCCGGCGATGGCGCCAACCTGCTTGCCCTTCAGATCGTCGTAGGACTTGATGCCGTCGGGATTGCCGGTCTTGACCATGATGCCGGGGCCGTACCAGTAGGCGGGACCGGCGAACGAGATGACCTTCTTGCGATCGGGCGTGACGTGGATCGCGGTGATCAGGTCGATGCGATTTGCAAGCAATGCGGGGATCAGCTGTCCGAACGGCATCACCTCGTATTTGATCTTGTCGATGCCGGCCCATTTGAGGGCGGCCTCGTCGATCTCGACCTCGAGGCCTTCTGCCTTCTGGGTGTCGGGATTGAGCGACGTGAACGGCGGCGACGGCGAGATGCCGACCGTGATGCCGTCCGTCTTTGCCTTCTCGTAGGACGGATCTCCGCAATTGTCGAACAGCGGCGACGCCTCGTTCTTGAATTCCTGCGCGAACGCGGTGCCAGCCCCCAGGCTGAACAGCACCGCGACGACTCCTACCGATAGTCGCATGACATTCCCTCTCTTCATCGTGGTGCCAAGGCAGTTGCCGCTTGAACCCGAATGGCTGAGCAGCTACGGTACAATGGCCTGACCAATTCAACAGGTTATCGGACCAAGTGCAAGAAGATTGTTGGTCTCCGGCCGGCTCGGCGGAGTTCGATAGGGAGGAGTGTTCGCCATATGGCAGCCGACACGACGATCGACAGGATCGAGACCTGGGCCTGCACCGTCGCGCTGCCGGCCCCGCTGTCGTTCGGCGCCTTCACCATCAGCGCCAGGCGCTATGCCGTCGTCCGCATCGTGACCCGAGGCGGCCTGGTGGCCGACTGCGTCGGGCACACGCGCGGCTCGCCCGTCGATATGGCGATCGCCGACGTGCTGGCCCCTGCCCTGCTCGGCAAGGAGGCGCTCGATCACGGCGCAAGGCTGGCCGATCTCGGCCGTATCACCGTCGCCATGGAGGATGACGGCGTGCTCGGCCGCGCCCGCTCGATGATCGACATCTGCCTATGGGATCTCAAGGCACAAGCCCTTGGCGTGCCGCTGTGGCGCCTGCTCGGCGGTTCGCCGAGGAGCGTCGCGGTGGGTCTCGTCGAAGGCTACGAGATCGCCGGCGAGACCGAAGCCGACATCGCCGCGCGGCTGGCGGGACGTGTCGGCGAAGGCTTCTCGCTTCTCAAGATGGAGGCAGCTCACTACGGTGATCCGCAAGCAGTGGCGCGCATCCTTTCGGAGGTGCGCAGGAACACGGCAGCCAATGTGCGTTTCACCTGCGACCTCGCCTGGTCCTGCGGGACCGCGCGCGACGGATTGGCGGCCGCCGAGGCGTGGCGCGACCTGGGTGTGGCGTGGATCGAGGATCCGATGTACCGTACCAAAGTGTCCGAGCTCGCCTTCATGCGCCGGCATTCGCCGGTGCCGATCGGCGTCGGCGACGAGGTCACCCGCCCCCAGGATCTCGAAGCCTTGATGGACGGCGAGGCCGTCGACGTGGTGCGCATCGACGCCACCACCATCGGCGGGATCACTGCAGCGCTCGACCTTTCGGCCCGTGCGACCGCGCGCGGTCTGCGCGTGTCCTATCACGTCAATCCCGAAGTGCACCGGCATTGCGTGTTCGCGAACGCGGCGGCCGATCACGTCGAGATCTTCCCGGCGGATCGGCCGTTCGATTGCTCGCATATGCTGATGCAAGGCGCGGCCTGGGAAGATGTGGAAAACGGCAGGCTTCCGCCGCCCGACAAGCCCGGTACCGGCCTTCGCCTCGACATGGACAACGTGATGCGGTTTGCATACAGAAACACCGTCCGCGTGGGAGACTAGGATGGGCGAAGCGTCGAGAGTGGCGCTGGTTACGGGTGGTGCGCGCGGTATTGGCTGGGCGACGGCCGAGGCGTTCCTCGCGGCGGGCTGGCGGGTGGTGTTGTGCGACATCGACGGCGCGGAAGCCGGCCGGCGAGCGGAAGAGCACCCACAGCGTATTTTACCGCTCGGCCTTGATGTCGCGGACCGGTCTGCGGTTGAAAAGACCTTCACCGAGGTCATCCGGCAATGGGGTCGGCTGGATGCCGTCGTGAACAATGCCGGCATCCAGCGCCACGCTCCGCTGGAGGAACTTGCGCCGCAGGACTGGCTTGCGGTCCTTGATGTCAACCTGCACGGCACGTTCCACTGCCTCCAGGCGGCGGGACGCATCATGCTGCCGCAGGGGGCGGGCGCCATCGTCAATCTGGCCTCCGTCGCCGCCACCAGGGGCGCGCCCGGACGCGCGCCCTACGCCGCATCGAAAGCCGCCATCGTCTCGCTCACCAAGACGGCAGCGGTGGAGTGGTCGGCGCGTGGCGTGCGCGTCAACGCCGTCGCTCCCGGCTATGTGGAGACGGACCTTGTGAAGAGCGCGATCGCCAACGGCCGCATCAGCCTCGACCCGATCCTGCAGCGCATCCCGGCCGGGCGGCTGGCGACGCCGGCCGAGATCGCCGGCGCGATCGTCTTCCTATGCAGCGACGGCGCCTCCTACGTCACTGGCCATGTGCTGCATGTCGACGGCGGCTTCGAGGCCGACTACGGCGTCCCCTTCTCGCAAGGCGGACGAGCCTGACCATGGGTACAGCGGCAGCCGACGGCCCCTCGGACAGTCTTTCCGGTCGCAGGCCGCGATCGAAGCTGCCCGACATCATGCCCATCGAACGTGTCTCCGTCGCCGAGCAGGTAGCCCACAACCTGCTCGACCTGATCCGCTCCGGCGGGATAAAGCCTGGCCAGCAATTGCCGACCGAACGCGATCTCGCTGCGATGCTGCAGGTCTCGCGGCCTTCCGTTCGCGAAGCCGTTCGCGGCCTGCAGATTCTCGGCGTGATCAGGACGCGGCAAGGCGGCGGCCTGTTCGTCACGTCCCTGACGGCGGCCGAAATCCTCGCCCCGTTGCAGATGCTGATCACGCTGACGGACGAGAATTTCGCGGCTCTGCACGAGTCGCGCGTAATGGTGGAAAGCGCCATGGGCCGCCTGCTGGCCGCGCGGGTGGATGACGCCACGATCGCCCGACTGGCCAGGATCGTCGAGGTCCAGCGCGACCTCACCGGCAACCCCATCGCCTTTCGCGTCTCCGACATGGAGTTCCACCGCACACTCGGCGTCGCCCTCGGCAACCCCTTCCTCGAACGGATCTCGGAAGCGCTCTACGTACTCGGCAACGAGTACCGCAAGATCGCCTGGGAAACGGCCGGGGTGCTCGGACGCTCCGTCGAGGACCACCGCGCCATCGTCGCAGCGTTGGAAACGCGCGACCCCGACGCCATCACCGAAGCAATGGTGCGCCACATGATCAGCGTGCACGAAACCACCAAGGGTGCTATGCAGGCGAGGACGACCGGTCATGACGGACTGGAATAGCCAGACCAGGCAACGGCTGACGCTGGAAAGCATCCTCTCGGGCGGCTTCTCGACGCCGTTCGACGCGCCGACGGTGCCGCCTTTCCCCTTCACCTTTCGCAACGCGGAAGTGATGACGCTGGCCTGGCGCACCGACCCGGAGGCGATTGCCGCCATCCTGCCACCGCCGCTGGAACCGGCGTCCGACATCGTGCTGGCGCACATCTACCGCATGAACGACACCGAATGGCTGGGGCCGTATTTCGAGAGCAACATCATGGTGGGCTGCCACTATCGGCCGAACGGCGCGAGCGGTGGCTATTCGCCCTATTTGTTTCTTTCTTCCGACGGCGGCGTGGTGCACGGCCGCGAGGTGCACGGGCAGCCGAAAAAACTCGGCAATCCGAGGCTGGAAGCGCGCGGCGACATCTGGCTGGGCTCGATCGAGCGCAACGGCATCGACGTCCTCACCGGGACCATGGCCTACAAGCAGCGCCGCTCGGAAATCGCGCGGCTGGCGAGTTATTTCGACTTCGCCCTCAACATCAACCTGAAGGCGATCGACCACATCGACGGCAAGCCGGCGATCCGCCAGCTCACCGCGCGCCGGCTTGGCTCCATCCAGGTGCACGAATGCTGGTCCGGACCCTGCACCGTCGAGCTGCGCCCCAATGTCCAGGCGCCGGTCTACAGGCTTCCGGTGCGCGAAATGCTCGAAGGATTCTGGTGGCGCGCCGACTTCACGCTCGTGCCGGGCTACGTGCTGCACGACTATCTGGCCGCCCGCCGGGCGGAATAGGCGGTAGGGAGAGCGTGTGCCCTCCGCATCAGATGGCGGGCAGGCCGACGCGCTCGCGAAACATCGGCTCGCGGATATCGACGTCGCCGCCCGCGAGATCGTCCGCCGCGCCCGACATAAGGTAGGCGACGGCGCGAGCCGGCTCCTCGACGGGCCGTAGCGCCGAACGCGGCAATTGGCTAACCCTGTTGACCCCGGAGCTTCTGATCGTTGCCTGCATGTCGGTGTCGACGAGGCCTGGCAGGAAGCTGAACGCGGCCGCTTCCGCCCCGTATTCCAAGTGCACCGACCGCGTCAGCATGGCGAGACCCGCCTTGCCCGCGCAATAGGCGCTCCACCCTTCCAGCGCCTGCAGAGCGGCTCCGCTGGTCACGTTGACGATGCGGCGTCTGGAGCCGTCGGGCTTGATGGAGAGCAGAGCCCGGGTGAAGGCGTAGGGCGCCAGAAGATTGGTACGGATCGACTGCTCCCACGCCAGCGGGTCGGTCTGCGCCAGTGGCCCGATCGGCTCGATGACGCCGGCATTGTTCACCAGCCCGTCGACACGGCCCCAGCGGTCGACGCCTGCCTGCAGCACGACGGCCGCCGCATCTGGCGAAGCCACGTCCGCTTCGACCACCGCGGCCTCGGCGAACTCCTGCCGGAGCGCACCGGCCGATGCAGCGGAGCGCACCGCGAGCACCAGCCGGTACCCCTCTCCAGCCAGCACGCGGGCGGCCGCCAGGCCGACACCCCTCGATGCGCCGGTGACGATGACTACCGCTCCGTTCTGCCGATCGTTCATGCTTGCCCCCAAAGCGCGATCCCTACGTGTCATTGTCAATTGGCCTGACCACCCATCGACGTCAAGGGGAAGCCAGCCGGATTGTCCGCCGGCTGGCCGCCGCCGCTTCGAGGATCGCCACACCACGCAGCCCAAGCCGAGCGGTGATGGGTGTCCATCGAGGAACAGCCGAGTTGTGGAAGCCCGGCGACCTTCTTGTCACCTGGGACAAAAGCGCATAAGCCACCAGCGGCGGGCCTGTAGCTCAATGGTCAGAGCCGGCGGCTCATAACCGCTTGGTTGGGGGTTCGAGTCCCTCCGGGCCCACCAGACAGTCTTCCTATTTGCCTGGGTCTCGCAGCGCCTCTAAAAAACGACGTTATTTCAGTGCCTTACAGGCATGTGAGGGCAAAGGTTTGGACGAGAGACCGCAGTTTGGCGCCGTAAATGCGCCAAACGGGGCTCCGGTCTCTGTGGGCCGGTTTGCGGATCCAAGCGTTTGGCCGCTTGATGCGCGGCGATGCCGGCGTGATGGATGGTCAGAAGCCGAGCCGATCGGCTTGCTCGGACCAGGAGATCGGCGGGTTGGCCAGTCGCGACAGGGTTTGCGCGGTGAGTTCGGCCGGCTGGGTTTCCGATATGATGGCATCGGTGATGCGCGGCGACAGGAATGCCAGCGGAAGGGTGCGACTGACATCGCCGAGGTCGACCTGATTGAGAGCGGCCACTTCGCTGAGGCTCATGGCTGATCCTACGGTCAGTTGGTGCAAGTAGCAGTGGGCGCGAGACAGAAGAGCGATGAGCGCTGGGTCTGCATCGCGATTCTTGTTGCTCCCCGGAATGACGATCCTGTTTTCGACGCCGCGGCGCCGGAGTGATATCGGACAGGTCAGCGAGAGATGTTGCTCGGTGGCCTCGTCAGGCTCGATCCCGGTTCCGATGAGGAGGCTCGCAAGTGCAACGCGATCCACCGAGATTGTTAGAAGACCTGGCTCGACGGTGATGCGGTTGGTGATCTGTCGCAACAGGTCGCGTCGCTGGTCCAGGGGATCGCGCTGCAGAGCCTTTCCGATCCGACGAGCCGCGGCGATTGCAACGGCAACGCTGCTCGGATCGACGTAGTCGGTCAACGCACGCATCAAGCCGGCTTCGTCATCGAAGAACTCGTTCAGCCGCTGCAATATGACTGCGTCCAGTTCCTATGCCGAAAGCCGCCATTGATGAGGCCGATCGGAATTGGCTTCGGAATGCTCCTTAGATCGAGGTACGGACACGTAGTAGCGATAGCGGCGCTGTCCTTTGCTCGCATGCACCGGATGCATCCGGTTGCCATCGGCATCATAGAGCAGGCCGGTCAGCAGATGGGTGCCTTCGGCGTTGGTGCTGCTTTTGCGCTGTGGCGCCTGTGCTGCCAGCAGCGTCTGTGCCTGATCGAAGGTGTCCTGCGTGATGATCGCATCATGCTCGCCTTCATGAAGCTGATCACGATGGCGAATCATTCCGATATGGATCGGGTTCGACAACAGATGATAGAGGTTGCCACGGCCGAACGGCCTCGTGACCGCTTCGCTACCATCGCGCCTGCGCAGCGTCCTTGTTGACCAGCCTTCGGCTTGCGCCCCCTGGGCGACAGCGATCACAGACCCAAGGTCCAGATACCGGTCGAAGAGGCGCTGCACCGTTGCGGCTTCAACCTCA
>JAEUMA010000387.1 GCA_016793565.1 Rhizobiaceae bacterium | reverse complement strand
GACCCGCCGGCCAGTAGAGGCCGTCGTGCGCGCCCTCGCTGCTCAAAAGCTTCTGCGCATATTCGAGCACGCCGTCGCCGTCGTGGTCCTTGTCCGCATAGGCGTTCTCGGCCTCGACAAAGGCGCGCATGGTGGAGATGGCTTCCAGCTCGTTCTCGCCGACACGGCGGTTGACGACCTCTTCCAGCCCGGCAAACGTGTCGAACGACCACTTGCCGTCATCGCCCTTCACCAGCGGGAAAGGGAACGGCCACAGTTGTTTACCGAGCTCCAGCATAACGCGGTCGTCCGTCTCGTTGAGGTGGACCTGCCCGGCCGCGTTCTCGCGGATCTCGGCGAACGTGTCCATGATGCCGTCCTGCGCCCGAAGTTTGGCGGCGTCGAGCCCGAGAAGCTTGGCCAGCCCGTCGAGATCGTTCTTGGCCAGCTGGCCCTTGAAAGCATCGACCGCCGCGGCCGGATTGTCGAACACCGGCGGATCGTCGGGCGTGGCGAGAGCGGCTATCCCGGCGTCGGCGGCGTTCTCCTGCGCGCTTGCGGCCGGAGCCAGGGCGAGAGCCAGGGCGAGAGCGGCGGCGCCGACGACGGGGCGGCCGGAAAAAGTCCAATGCGACATGATTTTCATGACCTGTCCTCCTGTCTCATCAGCGATGGCGACCGCCACCATGCCCGCCGCCACCCGGACGCTTGATCTGTTTGTGGCCGCCGCCGCCACGATCGCCGCGCGCGCCGCCGCCCATGGCCCTGCCGCCGCGATCGGACGATATCTGCTGCGGCTTGCCGCGCTTGACCTCGCCCAGCGCCGAGGGCTTCTTCGGACGGTTGTCGATCTTGGCCGCCGGCTTCGGCTTGCCGGCCGGACGCACTTCCGGGCGCTTGCCATCGGGGCGCACCTCGGGACGCTTGCCATCGGGGCGCACCTGCGGGCGTTGCCCCTCGGGGCGGTTGACGGCCGGCCGCTGGGCGTTCGGCCGCGTCGCGGCGAGATCCTTGTTCTTCAGACCTTCCGCGGTGGTCTTGCGGATGTCCTTCGCCTGCTGCGTGCGCGACGGCAGGTTCGCCGGACGTTCGCGCTTGACCTCGGCGGCGCGGTCACGCATGCGCTCGACGTCGCCGCGATCCTTGAGCTCGCGCTTGATGGAGTCGCGATCGAAGTTCTGGATCTTGTCCCGGTCGATCTTGATCTTGTCGCGGTCGATATGCGTCCAGTCGACGTCTTTGAAGTCGATCTTGCCGTTGAAGTCGCGGTCGTTGAAGCAGTGGTTGCAGTCGATGTCGATGTTGCCGCCGTCCCAATGGCCGCCCCACACGTCCCAGTCGTCCCAATCGACCGCCGCCGCCCAGATGGCGCCTGTGACCGCGCCGGCGAAGAAGGTCGCCGTAGGGTAATAGTAGGGCGGATAGGGATCGGGGTAGTAGCCGATCGGCACCGGCGGGTAGCCCGGATCGTAGAACATCTCCGGCGCATATTGCGGCACGTAGATTTTCTCAGGACTGGCCGACTGGATGACGATGTTGTCGCCGCTGGTTTCGACCTTGACCTTGTCGTCCGTCTTGATGACGCCTTCGGCCACGGCCTCTTCGCGCAGCTGCTGGATGGCGATCAGCACATCCTTCTGCTGGTAGGCGAGGGCGTCGGCCAGCGCCTGCGTCCAGTCGAGGTCGTCGCTCATCATCTGGACGATCTCGGGATAGTTGAGCAGCGAAATCACGCTGGAATCCCAGGTCGACTTGGGCTTCAGCGTCTTGTCCTTCGCGTATTCGCCCAGGAAACGCTGCGCCTCGACGATCTGGAGCGGGAACAGCGACGCCGCCGTGATCACGGCAACCAACTCGTCCGGGTAGAGCGCTATGCGCGCCACCAAAATCTCGAGCTCGTCCTCGCTGAGCGGCGCTTCGGCCGGAGCGGCCGCCGCGGCCGGGGCGGTCTCCTGCGCCAGGGTCGGGCCGACGCCTCCCGCCATCATCAGCAGCGACGCCAGCACAATTCCCGTCGTACGCAGCTTCCGTGAAATGACCGTCATGATCAAACTCCCTGCTTTTGTCCCGCCCGTTTCATGCGGCTTTCCGCACGTGAGGCGGACGCGCGCCGACATATCCTGGAGCGGCTTCGCGAAGAGCCCGCGAGCGCATCTGAGGCCGTCGCGGAACCTCCCGCCTTCTGTGGAACTGTAGAACCGTACAGCATGGCGTAAAAAGCTCCTATCCATTTTGGACCGCGGGCCTGCTTCGTATGGAAATGCGGCCTCGTATCTTTCTCGTTGCGGCCGGACATCCATCGCGGACCACCCGGCGCAACATCACCTTTCTCTTTGGAGCAAGGCCGCCCGAGCTGTCCGTCACCCGACCCAGAAACCGTCGTCGATGTTGGGTGCGTTGTTGGTGAGGTTTTCGGCGCTCATGGCGAAGGCGACGAGGGCCGCCTCGCGCGAGAGGCCGTCGGCGAGCGCGTCCTCCCAGAAGTCGGCGCCGGCATCGTCCGGCTGGCGGCCCAGCGCGTTCTCGTAGAGCGCGTCGATGAAATCTTCGTCGGAGGGGTCGGCGCCGTAGTTCTCCGCGAACTCGTCGGCATCGAGGAAATAGGCCGCGACCGCGAGCGCCGCGCCCTGCGGGCCGAGATGGTCTGACAACTGGTCGAGAATGCCGGTCCAGAAGCGCAGGCCGCCTTCGTCGGGCACGCGGTCGTAGGCCGCCTGGTAGAGCAGATAGGCGAAGGGGGCGGCCGCGCCGTCGAGGTCGAACACGAAGCTGCCATCCTCGAAATCGATGCGCTCGATGCCGGAAAGCGTGTCGGTCGAGCCGTCCGGCTTGGTCACCAGGATCGAGCCGTCGGGCAGCAGGTCCTGCTGGAAATCGCCTCGCGGGCCGGCATAGACCACCCGGTCGAGCCCGTCGCCACCCGAAATCGTGTCGTCGCCATCGCTGCCCAAAAAGGTGTCGTCGCCGTCGAGGCCGAAGAGTTCGTCGGGGCCGGGCGTGCCGGGGATTTCGTCCGGTCCTTCGGTCGGCTCGGGCAGCACCGGACCGCTCTCGTCAACGTCGACCACCTGGATCACAAAGCTTTTCTCGACCGCCGGGCCGGTGCCGTCGCCGGCGCGGATGGTTATCGTGTGGCTTGCATGCGCCTCGTAGTCGAGTGCACCGAACTGCGTCAGGCGCAGCTCGTTGCCGGCGAGCACGAAACGGCCGCCGGCGTCGTCGACCAGCGCGAACTCGGCCTGCGGCTCGACCGTGCCGTTCTCGAAGGCCGAAAAGCGCGCCGCCACCGTGCCTGCCACGGCGTCCTCGCGGATGCTGCCGAGTGCGGCGACCACGACATTGGTCACCGCGCGGTTTTCGACGTCGACCACCACCTCAGCGGCGGTCGAAAGGCCATCCTCGTCGGAAAGCGTCAGCGTGAAGCGGTACTCGTCCTGATCCTCGAAGTCGGGAGTCAGGCCGTCGGCCCAGAAGATGCCGTTGCCGACGGCGTAGAATAGCGCCGCGTCCGGGCCGGACAACACGGACACTTCGGTGCCCAGCGCATCGTCGTCATAGCTGAAGGTGGCGA
>JAEUMA010000290.1 GCA_016793565.1 Rhizobiaceae bacterium | reverse complement strand
GGGCAAATGGTGACGGCAGCTTGCCCGCGTACCTCGCGCATTTCGGTCGGCGCGTCGGCCCCGATCAACGCTAAGCCGGACGTGATCACGTCGCAAACGGCCTGCACCAGTCCCAGCCTGGCAAGCGTCAATTCTGGTTCGTTAACCTTAATAAAACGTAAGTCCGGATTATCGGTGCCGCGGTTCCACAGCCCATGGAAGGCGCTCGCCACGTCGTAGAGGTAAAACGCCAGCCGATGCGGCTCGTAGGCCTGCGCCGCCTGCTCGATCAGCCGCGGATATTCGGCCAGCTTGCGCACCATCGCGAGTTCCGCTTCGTCGCTCAGCCGCGCGGCGGCATCCGCCAGCGAAGCCCGGCCGACGCCGAGTTGCGGCAACTGCTCCTTGGCCTGCCGGAACACGGAGTGGCAGCGCGCCGAAGCGTATTGCACGTAGAACACCGGGTTGTCCTTCGACTGCTCCGTCACCTTGGCGAAGTCGAAGTCCAGCGGCGCGTCGTTCTTTCGGTAGAGCATCATGAAGCGAATTGGGTCGCGCCCCACCTCCTCCACTACGTCCCTCAGCGTGACGAAGTCGCCCGACCGCTTCGACATCCGCACCGGCTCGCCGTCGCGATAGAGCTTGACCAGCTGGCACAGCAGGACCGTGAGCTTCAGCGCGTCGCCCGACAGCGCCCTGGCGAGCGCTTCCATGCGCTTGACGTAGCCGCCGTGGTCGGCGCCCAGCACGAAGATCGCTTCCTTGAAGCCGCGATCGATCTTGTCCTTCAGATAGGCCACGTCGGCGGCGAAATAGGTGTAGGCCCCGTCCGATTTCACCAGTGGGCGGTCGATGTCGTCGCCCACCTCGGTGGAACGGAACAAGGTCTGCTCGCGATCCTCCCAATCCTCCGGCTTCTGGCCCTTCGGTGGCGGCAGAGTGCCTTTGTAGACATGCCCCTTCAGCGTGAGGTCGGTGATCGCGGAGCGGATCGCCTTGGCGCCGTCCACATGAAGCTGGCGTTCGGAGAAGAACACCTCGTGCTGCACGTTGAGCAGCGCCAGATCCGCGCGGATCATCTCCATCATCGCGTCGATCGTCCGGTCCTTGACGATCGCCAGGGCCTCGTCTTCCGGCATCTGCAGCAGTTTGCGCCCGAAGTCGGCAGCCAGCGCCTGCCCCACCGGCATCAGGTAGTCGCCCGGGTAGAGGCCGGCGGGTATCTCGCCGATCTCGTCGCCGAGCGCCTCGCGATAGCGCAGGAAGACCGAGCGGCCGAGAACGTCGATCTGCGCGCCGGCGTCGTTGATGTAGTACTCCTTGGTCACGTCGTAGCCGGCAAACGCCATGATGTTGGCCAGCGCATCGCCCACCACCGCGCCGCGGCAATGGCCGACATGCATCGGCCCGGTCGGGTTTGCCGACACGTATTCGACGTTGGTCTTGACTCCCGCTCCGACGCGCGAGCGGCCGTAGTCGGTGCCCGCGGTCAGGATCGCGCCGAGATGGTCCTGCCAGAAGCCGTCGCTCAGCCGCAGGTTGACGAAGCCGGGTCCGGCGATCTCGACCGAGGTTACGTCGGCGTCCGCCCGCAGCGCGGCGGCGATTTTGTCGGCCAGCGCGCGCGGGTTTTCGCCGGCAGGCTTCGCCAGAACCATCGCCGCATTGGTCGCCAGATCGCCATGCGCGGGATCGCGCGGCGGCTCGACGCTGATGCGAGACGTGTCCAGCGCAAGACCGTTTTTGTCCTTGAGATCAATGGCCTCAACGGCCTTCTTGATCCGCGCGGTAAAGTCGGCGAAAATGTTCATCATCAGGCTCGATCGTCGTGGAAAGCCGGTGCCGCGCGGCCGTGCCGGTCGGCGCGACGGGCCCTATCCCAATTCCGGCGTGTGGTCAAACAGCAGCCGGTGCTCCTTCAGTGCATAGGTATCGGTCATGCCGGCCAGGAAATCGGCGACATGCCGGGCCTTGATGCGGTCGTCGGCGCGGTCGAGCCCTTCGCGCCAACCCTCGGGCATGGCACGCGGATCGGCGAAATAGCGATCGAACAGATCGTCGACGACGGTTTCTGCCAGCCGCCTCACCCGCATCACCTCGGGATGGCGGTACATCGCGCGGTAGAGGAAGCTCTTCAGCTCGCGCTCCTGCTCAGCCATCGCCGGAGAAAAAGCGACTACGGCGGCCGGTGCGCCGCGCACGGCGTCGGCGCTGCCGGGCGCCAGTTCGGCCAGCCGCCTGCCGGACTCCACGATAACGTCCTCGACCATCATGGTGATCTGGCGCCGCATCAGCTCGTGACCCGTGCGCACC
>JAEUMA010000274.1 GCA_016793565.1 Rhizobiaceae bacterium | reverse complement strand
CATCTCGCCGTCTTTGGGCGGACAGACGAAGCGGAAGTCGCCCGGGATGACGCCCCAGAATTTGTAGGGCTCGCCGCGGCAGAAGAAGCGGATCTTCTGCACGGCGCCGGGGATGTCGTTGTATTCGCGCCGCAATGTGTCCATATTCAGCGTCATCTCGCGGCCATAGACGAACGGCCCGACGAACTGCCCCTCGTGGAACAGGTGGACCCGCTGCGGCGGCGCGTGGATGAACTCCACGTTGCGCGTGTGCAGATTGTACGGCGCGATCATCTCGCAGATCATGATCATCAGGTAGAGGCAGAGCAGGAAGATGCCCGACGCGTAGGCGAGCTTGTGGCGCTTGAACTTCCACCACATCAGCTTGCGCTGAGAGGCCTGGTTGACGCGCTCCTGCTCTGGCGTCATCCGCTCGACCGATTGCGGGTCGAACGGCGCGGTCGAGACGTAATGTTCCAGCGGTGCGCCGGGAGGAGGAAGCTGCGCGGTCATTTCGTGCTTCTGCCCTGGAGGCGTATGCGCGGATCGAGCAGCGCCAGCGCCAGATCCGAGATCAGCACGCCGATCACCGTGAGGAATGCGAGGAACATCAGGAAGGAACCGGCCAGATACATGTCCTGGCTTTGCAGGGCCTTGATCAGCATCGGCCCGGTCGTCTCAAGCGACAGCACGATGGCCGTGATCTCGGCGCCGGAGATGATCGCCGGCAGGATGGAGCCGATGTCGGAGATGAAGAAGTTGAGCGACATGCGCAGCGGATATTTGACCAGCGCGCGGAACGGGCTGAGGCCCTTGGCGCGGGCTGTCATGACATATTGCTTCTGTAGTTCGTCGAGCAGGTTGGCGCGCAGCCGCCGGATCATGCCGGCGGTTCCGGCCGTGCCGACGATGATGACCGGGATCCACAGATGCGACAGGATTGATCGCGCCTTCGCCCAGCTCATCGGTTCGTTGAGATATTGCTGGTCCATCAGATGGCCGATCGAGGTGCCGAACCAGATGTTGGCGAAATACATCAGGATCAGGGCCAGCATGAAGTTGGGGATGGCGATGCCGAGCAGGCCGAGGAAGGTCAGTCCGTAATCGCCCCAGCTATACTGGTGTGTCGCCGAATAGATGCCGATCGGAAAGGCGATCGCCCATGTGAACAGGATGGTGACGAACGAGACCAGAACCGTCAGCCACAATCGGTCGCCGACGATCTCGCTCACCGGCAGCTGATACTCGAACGAATAGCCGAAGTCGCCGGTCAGCATGCCGCCGACCCACTGGAAGTAGCGGACGATCATTGGCTGGTCGAGGCCGTACTCGACGCGCAATGCGGCGATCTGCTCCTCGTTGACGCCCTCGCCCTGGGCACGCAGTTCGGCGATGTAGCTTTCGAAATAGTCGCCCGGCGGCAGTTCGATGATGACGAAGACCAGGGCCGAAATGATCAGCAGCGTCGGCACCATCGCCGCCACGCGCCAGAGAATGTAGCGCAGCACGTCAGGCCTCGCTCAGCCAGAAGGCATCCGGCATATAGACGCCGAGATAGGAAGTGGGGTCGAAGCCGAACAGGCCGGCTTCGGGAACGTTCTTCATGGCACGCGCGGTGACGATCGGCTGCAGCGTCTCGTTGACCATGCCGATGGAGAAGACGTTGTCGGTGTAGAGCGACAGCATCTGCGCCCAGATCGCACTACGTTCGTCATGGCTGCCGGATCGGCGCCATCGCTTCAGGAGGTCCACCAGCTCCACCGCCTCCGGCAGGTCCGGCGGGGTACCCATCTCGCCGTCCGA
>JAEUMA010000233.1 GCA_016793565.1 Rhizobiaceae bacterium | reverse complement strand
ACATGGCCTCCATCATGGGCGTTTCCGGCGGCGGCACCTATCCGATCGCGTCCTACCACGCGAGCAAGGGCGGGCTGATCAACCTCACGCGCGGCCTGGCGGTCGAATGGGCGGCCCGTGGAATCAGGGTCAACGCCATCGCACCGACCTGGGTGCGCACCGAGTTCACCAAGGCGCTGCTCGACAATCCGGAGATGTCGGGCAAGCTGCTGGAGCTCATGCCGCTGAAGAAGTTCGCCGACACGATCGATGTCGCGGCGGCGGTGCTTTATCTCGTCTCGCCGGCGGCGCGCATGGTCACCGGCCATGTGCTGGCGGTCGACGGCGGCTACCTGGCGCGATAGGCGGAGCGGCCTGGCCAAAACACGGCCTATTTGCCCATAAGATAGGCAAGCGGCGTTCGCGCTGATTTTTTCAGCCGATCGTGTAAGATGGCGCTTGCCATCCGCGCCGGCTCTTGCTACGAAATCAACAGCGCAGGGGTTATCCCCATAGCCCTTCAACGGTTGGCGTGCCGATTTGCCTCTCATGCAGATCGGACCATGCGCCCGGAAACCGTCTATTCCCGTCGTGAAGTTTCAGTGAATCCCGTGGTGTTCCGGCGTGCGTCGGTGCTCACCATGGACGCGGCTGACCGTCTTCTCACAGACACTGACGTCCTGGTCGAGAATGGTAAGATCGCAGCCATCGGCGCGCGGCTTGAAGCGCCGCACGCCCGAGAGATCGACGCATCGCTCCATCTGCTGATGCCCGGCCTGGTCAACGGGCATGTGCACTCGCCGGCCAATTTCCTGAAGGGCGCGCTCGACGACGCGCCGCTGGAAATGTTCATGCTCTACGAGGTGCCGCCGCTCGCGGCCGCGCCGGAGAGCCCGAAACTTTGCCGGCTGCGCACGTTGCTCGGCGCGGCCGAGATGCTGAAGCTCGGGGTCACGTCGGTTCACGACGACGCCTTCTTCAACCCTTTGCCGACGCCCGAGACCATCGACGCGGTGATGCAGGCCTATGCCGACGCCGGCATCCGCGCCAGCGTCTCGCTCGACCAGCCGAACGTGGTCGAATACGACAAATACCCCTTCCTGAAGGAGCTTCTGCCCGCCGATCTGCGCCGCCACATGGAATGCGCGCCGCGGCAGGATGATGCCGAACTCCTCGGCCTCTACGCGGATTTCATCGCAAGATGGCACGGCGCGGCGGAGGGGCGGCTGCGCTGCTCGGTGTCGTGCTCGGCGCCGCAGCGCGTTACGATCCCCTATTTCGAGGCGCTGACCGAGCTTTCCGCGCGCCATGACATACCCTTCATCATTCACATCCTGGAGACGCGCCTGCAGCGCGTGCTCGGGCAGGAAAAATACGGCAAGTCCCTCGTCCGTTACGTGCACGACCTCGGCCTGCTCGACGAGCGCAAGCTGGTCGTCCACGCGGTCTGGATCGATGACCAGGACATCGCACTGCTAGCGCAGAGTGGCTGCACCGTCGCGCACAATCCGATCTCCAACCTGAAGCTCGGCAGCGGTGTCATGCGGTGGCGGGCGCTGCGCGATGCCGGCGTGCCCATCTGCCTCGGCAGCGACGAGGCGGCCGTGGACGATACCGCCAATATGTGGGGCGTGGCGAAGGCCGCCGGCCTGATCCACAAGATCGCCGACCCCGAATGGACGCGCTGGCCGCGCGCCGGAGAAGTGCTTCACGACCTTCTCGTCGGCGGCGCCCGCGGCATGGGGCTGGCCGGAAAGACCGGCCGGATCGAGCCGGGCTATGCCGCCGACCTCGTCCTCGTCGACCTCGACACGATCGCGTTCACGCCGCTCAACGACATCCGGCGGCAGCTGGTGTTCTGCGAGACCGGCAGTTCGGTGACGCTGACGATGGTCGACGGCCGCGTCGTCTACGAAGACGGCCGGCTGACCACGATCGACGAGGCAGCGCTGCGCGCGGAAATCCGCGAGATCATGGCGGAGTACGGCGAGGTCCTCGCCGAGACGCGCCGCCAGGCCGACCGCCTCGCCCCCTTCTACCGGGAAATGTACCGGCAGACCCTTCGCCGCCCCGTCGGAATGAACCGGTGGGTCGGCACGCATGAAGAAGAAGACTAGAATTCCAGAAGGAGAACAGACATGAATTCGAAACTTTCGAAATCCAGCATCGTACTGGCCATGGCCACGTTCCTCGGAACCGGCCTGGCGCAATCGGCCGAACTGCGCATCGGCGGCGTCGGAGGCGCGGCTCAGGCCGCGGCGACCGAAGCCATGGTCAAGCCGTTCGCGGCCAAGACCGGCACAAATGTGGTCGAGGACGAATACGACCAGAAGCTCGCCGAGATCAGGTCGCAGGTCGAGGCCAACAGCCTGAAGTGGGACGTCATCATGGTCGGCCCCTCGATCGGGCCGCTCGCCTGCGACGAGGGTCTGCTGGAAGACGTTTCCGGCAAGGGCGTCATGGACCAGGCCGACTTCTCCAAGCCGCTGATTCCGTGCCTGGTGCCGATGTTCTCGTCGTCCGGCGTCATGGTCTATGACGGCGCTAAACTGGGCGCAGACGGCCCCAAA
>JAEUMA010000410.1 GCA_016793565.1 Rhizobiaceae bacterium | reverse complement strand
CTATCCGGATATTTCGGCGACGCTGATGGGCATCTGCATGCCGGCGGTGTCCAGCCGCAATGGCGTAACGGTCGGCCGTATCAGGCCGACGCCCGCCGTCACCGGCTGAACGATCCTCAGGACACCCGGTTGCGCTCGACGGTCAGATGCGCGAACGCCTCTGCGCCGCCTTTCGCCAGATCTCCCGTCGCCGGCTCGGCCCAGCGCTGGCCGATGATGGCCCCGCGTGCCGCGCCGTCGATGACGTTGTCGGAAACGATGGCCGGACCAGCCCCCTCGACCACGCTGACCACGATGCCCGTGCCTGCCTGGCGCACGATGTTTCCGGTCGCCACCACGTTGCGCAGATGCGGCCCCCAGCCCAGGCTGATGCCGTAGAGAGGGGCGTTCTCGATCACGTTGCCGGTGATCGTCGTGTCGGCTTCCGCGGCGATCCCGCAGCCGAAACCCGGCGCGCCCGGGTCGTAAGGGCCGGTCGTGTTGAGGTTGCGCACGAGATTGCCGGAGCAGACAGCCAGGCGTCCGCCTTCATTGAAGTTGACGATGGAGATGCCGTTGGCCGCGCCATCGACGATGTTGCCCGATATTACGGCTCCCTCGAAGGCGAATTCCTGGTAGAGCCCCGTCTCGCCGGAGCGCAGGCAGGTGTTGCCGGAAATCTGCGCGTTGCCGGCGCTGTTGGCGCGGATGGCCGAGAAGGCGCAGTCGGCCACCATGTTTGCGCTGACGATCACATTGGCGGCACGAAAAAGGTTGATTCCGTTGCCGAACTGACCGGTGCCGCCCGAGCGCGCGGCAATGCGCTCCACGCGATTGCCGGTGACCAGCGTCCCGTCGTCGCCGCGTTGCCAGCGATGGATGAGAATGCCGCCATTGGCGCAATCGGTGACGCTGTTGTCCGCGACAGTGAGGCGCACGCCCTCGACCGAGTAGATGCCGGCTTCCGCCGCGCCCGAGACGGTGCTGCGCTCGATGCGTCCGCTGCTGCGCTCCAGCGCGATGCCGCTTCTGCCGCTGCCGATGATGGCGCAATTGTCCATCGCCAGGGCGGCGACGCCACGCAGGTCGACCAGGGCCTGGACCTGATCGCTCAGCCAGCGGTTGGCACCGTCGAAAGTCAGGCCGGTCAGATCGATGCGCGCGGTATCTTCCGCCAGCAGCAGATAGCCGTCGCCGCCATAGACGATCCGGGTCGCCCCCGGCACCCCGGAAAGCCTGAGATTCCGTGGCAGAGTGAGGTTGGAGACGCGGTAGACGCCCGGCGGAAGAAAGATCGGCGTGTCGGTTTCATCGGCGCGTTTGAGCAGGCGGGCGAAAGCCTTGCTCTGGTCGTCCAGCGCGCCAGGACGGACGCCGAGTTCCGTCGCGTCGATCGAGCCACGCATGGCGGTGAGTGCGATGCCCGAAAGGTCGGCGGCCATCGCGGGGCAGGCGAGGCCGAGGACGGCGAAACCGGTCGTGGCACGGAGAAGTTGGCGCCTGTTCAGCATCGGCACAGTTCCGCTGGTTGATCTCGCACCCGTGCAGGAACCATGCCAGCGCGCCCTGCCAGCAACGGCTTGCAGAGCCGCCGCCGCCGCACTACGCTTCGTCCCATGAGCAGAGCCTTCACACGCGAGGAAGACAACGAAGCGATCGCGGATATCGGCGAACGGCCGGTCAGCACGCATCGCAATCTGGTCACCGAGCATGGCCTAAGGCAGATCGAGCGCAATCTAGCCGATCTGCGCGAGGAGCTTGGACATGCCGAGCGCAAGGGCGAGCGCGAACGCATTGCCCAGATTTCGCGGGATCTGCGCTATTGGACGGCGCGGCGCGAGAATGCGGAGCTGACCGTGCCGGAGCCGGACACGGATGTCGTGCGCTTTGGCATGCGCGTGCACCTCGAAGCCGACGACGGCACGAAGAAGACTTGGACGATCGTTGGCGAGGACGAGGCGGACGCCGGCAAAGGCACCATATCGCATGTCTCGCCGCTGGCGCAGGCACTGTTCGGCAAGGCCGCCGGCGAAATGGCCACGGCGGGCGGCAAACAATGGGAGATCACCGGGATCACCATTCCCGCCTGACGCGGCTCAGGACACCGCTTCTTCCAACCGGAATGGGTCGAGCCTCTCGCAGAAGATCACGCCGTCTTCCGGCGGTGAAGGCCGCCCGGCCTCCAGCATCTCGCCTTCGACCTCATGCGGGTCGCGGGCTCCTATCAGCCGGCGCGCGCCGGAAGCATAGGCTGCCTCCAGCTCCGCGCGCGACGCCAAAACCCGCTTCTGCACATGCCCGGCGGCGATGGAGCGAAGCACGCCGCTTTCGGCCTCGATCCGCCTGAACTCGTCCCATGCTTCTTCGCAGAGGAGGTCTACGAGGTCTGCAAGATCGGTTCCGCACGCGGGCGATGCGCGCAGCCGGTCGGCGCCCGCTTCGTAGACGGCGACGAGATGACCCTCCAGCGCCTGACGCCGCGCCGCCGGGCCGCTCAGGCCACGCGCTGCCGAATGCGGGACGACGCTGACCGTATCGGCGCCGGCAGCACCAGCGCCGGCCGCCGCCAGAACAGCGCGAATCCTGTTCAGCGCGCTGTTGCGGCCGGTCATCATGCGGAACGACGTCTCGGCATGGATGCTGGCCCTCGCCGGCACGAGATGCGAGCGGCGCTGCACCTCGCTCCAGAGCTTGCGAAGAGCCAGAACCTTGGCCGCCGTCTCGACCTGATCCTGCTCGGCCGCGATCGCGAAGCCTATGTGTGGCACCGCGTGAACCAACGCCTGGCGCGCCTCCTCGAACAGCCTCAGATGCGAGACCGCGGCGGCGATGACGATGCCGAGTTCCTGTGCGGCGGTGGCGCCGGCATTGTGGAAGACGCGGCCGTCGGCCTCGAGCAACACCCCCGGAACGCCGATGGCGAAGAAGTGGGCCATGGACTGCGGCATCGACGCGCGAAGCGCCTCGATCGACATGCGCAGCCGGCCGGTCCCTGCGAAGGTCGCCGCCGGGTCGATGCCGAAGGAGATGCTGAGCCGGGTGGGGTCGGCGCGACGGCTGGCGATCAGCGCGGCGAGCCAGTCGGCCGAAGCGCGGCTGGACGGGTGTACGTCGATGCGCAGATGCACCCGGTCGAGGTCGATGCCGGCAAGTGCGGCCGACAGCGCGTCCTGCCTGGCGGGCAGCCCGTAGCCGAAGGCGTTGGGAGCGCCCTCGAAGACGAGCGAAAGGCCTGTCGCGCCATTGGCTACGTCGTCGCGCGCCTGGATGTTGGCGCGTACCGGATCGGGGTCGTCGACCCTCTGGACCAGCGTCCACGGAGCATCGGCAAGGCCGACTGAAGGCGCGCTGGCGTCAGCCACGCGCGCCCACGCCGCCCGGTCCAGCGCCGGAAACGTATTCTCGCCGATCAAGCCCGCCGTCGTCATCGCATTCCTCGCAACATGGACATGCCAAGCCTCGCTCTCCGAAGCAACCCTCCCGGCCGCGAAACCATCGATTCTCATTGTCGCGGTGCAGCAGCGCCACTATACCTTCGCCCGAGCAGTCGGTCGCCGGGCCGCAGCAGCATGGAGGTCGGGTCCAGATGGATCAGGACGAGATTTTTATCGGGGCAAGCCGCAAGACCGACGACAGCTATCAGCAGCCGGAAAATCTTCTTCTGAAATACGGCAACCGCCACGGTCTGGTCACCGGCGCGACCGGCACGGGCAAGACCGTGACGCTGCAGGTGCTGGCGGAGGGCTTCTCCAACGCCGGCGTGCCTGTGTTCTGCGCTGACATCAAGGGTGACCTCTCAGGCGTCGCGATGATGGGCACGCCGCAGGACTATCTGCTCAAGCGCGCCGAGGCGGTGAAGCTTGATCCCTACGAGTTCCAGGAATTCCCGGTCATTTTCTGGGATCTTTTCGGCGAACAGGGCCATCCGATCCGCGCCACCGTCTCGGAGATGGGACCGCTGCTCCTCTCACGGCTTATGAACCTCACCGACGCGCAGGAGGGCATCATCAACATCGCCTTCCGCATCGCAGACGACGAGGGGCTGCTGCTGCTCGACATGAAGGACCTGCAGGCGCTGCTGGCCAACATCGCCGAACGCGCCGGCGAGATCGGCGCGCGCTACGGCAACGTGACCAAGGCGTCCGTGGGGGCGATCCAGCGCTCCCTGCTGATCCTGGAGCAGCAGGGCGGCAACCATTTCTTTGGCGAGCCGGCGCTGACCATCTCCGACATCATGCGCACCACGCGTGACGGCCGCGGCGCCATCAATGTGCTGGCGGCCGACAAGCTGATGATGAATCCGAGGCTCTATGCCACCTTCCTGCTGTGGCTGCTGTCAGAGCTTTTCGAACAGCTGCCGGAAGTGGGCGACCCGGATCGGCCGAAGCTGGTGTTTTTCTTCGACGAAGCGCACCTTCTGTTCGACGAAGCACCAAAGATTCTCGTCGACCGCGTCGAGCAGGTGGTGCGCCTGATCCGCTCGAAGGGCGTCGGCGTGTACTTCGTCACGCAGAATCCGCTCGATATTCCCGAGACGGTCCTGGCCCAGCTTGGCAACCGCGTGCAGCATGCGCTGCGCGCCTATACCCCGCGCGAGCAGAAGGCGGTCAAGACTGCCGCCGAGACCTTCAGGCCGAATCCCGATTTCAACTGCGCGACCGCCATCACGCAGCTTGGAGTAGGCGAGGCGCTGGTCTCCATGCTCGAGGCGAAGGCGGTGCCTGCGATGGTGCAGCGGACGTTGATCCGCCCGCCATCGGGGCGGGTCGGTCCGATCACGCCGCAGGAGCGCCAGCAGGTGATGTCGATCAGTCCCGTTGCGGGACAGTACGACAAGACGGTGGACCGCGAATCGGCGTTCGAAATGCTGCAGAAGCGCGCGCAGAAGGGCGCGGAGGCCGAGGATCGCGCCGCCGAGCGCGACGCGCAACAACCCGGCGGCCGCACGCGCTGGACGCTGCCCGATTTCGACAACCCGCCGCCGGTGGACCAGGGCCGTTCCGACGGTGCCACTCAGCAACCGGCTCCGAGACAGCGCGCCCCGGCCCAGCCTCGCCCGTCGAACCGGCAGTCGGTTACCGAGGCGGCGATCAAGTCGGTCGTGCGCTCGGTGGGTTCCTCTCTCGGCCGCGAGATCGTCCGCGGCATCCTTGGCGGACTGAAGAAGGGGTTTTGAGCGGCTGCGCTATACCTTATTGAAATTATAAGCTTTTCCACATATGGATAGATTTTGAATCGCCAGAGTGGAAAAGCACGATGTTTTCGGAGCTTAGAGGAGAGCAGCAACGTCAGCTCATCGATTCCGCCGACACGTTTGAAGCCTGGCGAAACGCCAACATGGAAAGGCGCAGGCGATTTGCCGGCGGCGTGCGCTGGGCCGAGCGAAACGGCAGGCGGTATCTTTTGCGCAAGATCGGAGCCAAAGAGCAGTCTCTCGGTCCTGAAAGCGCTGCTACAAAGGACATTTACGACAGCTTCGTCGGCGGCCGCGAAAGAAATCACGAGATGCTTTCTGGCCTCGCCGCCAGACTCGACCAGATGGCGCCGGTCAACAAGGCGCTCGGGCTTGGTCGTGTACCGGTCCTTGCCGCACGCATCCTGCGCGATCTCGACGAACGCGAACTTCTTGGACATCAGCTATTGGTCGTCGGCACCAATGCTCTATACGCCTACGAAGCGCGGGCCGGCCTCAGATTTTCCAGTGATCTGCTGGCGACCGGCGATGTCGATCTGCTGCTTGACGGCCGGCAACGTCTTTCTTTGGTGGTGCGCGAGATACGCGACGTCGGGCTCCTTGGGGTTCTCCGGCGGCTGGATCATTCCTTCTCCGCTGTTCAAAAAGGTGGATTTCGCGCCGTCAATCGCGATGGTTACTACGTCGACCTGATCCGTCCGCAAGCCCGCGACATCATGCGCGACGACTCACCAGATGCGCTGTCGAGCTTGCCCGAAGAACTTCACCGCTCGCCGATAGAGGGGTTGGCGTGGCTGGTGAATGCGCCCCGTTTTCACGCGATCGCGATCGCCGAGGACGGTTATCCCGTACCTTTCGTATGTCTCGATCCGAGGGTATTTGCGCTTCACAAAGCGTGGATGTCTCAGGACGAAAAACGTGATCCGCGCAAGAAAGCCCGCGATATGAGCCAGGCAAAGGCCTGTGCCGAAATCGCCGGGCGCTTGGGCATGCCGTTCGAGAATGAGGCCGCGCTCAGCGTCCTTCCTGCGTCCGTGCGGGCGCTGGAGAATGTCGTTCGCAGCGACCTTGATCCGAGAGGTGGCTCAGACGCAGAACGGCGGTTGACCCCGAATTGGTAGCCGAGGCCGAATTCTCCTGCCCCTTGGCCTTACACCCTGCCCAGCAGCACCGAGCCTGCCGGAACGCCCGAATCGATGGGGTCGCCCTGGTCGAACGGGCTCGACGCCATCGGCGTGCCGACATTGTTGGTGACGATGATCGGAGTCTGGTTAGGAACGCGGTCGTAGAGATCCATGACGTCCTGGTTCATCATCCGTACGCAACCGGATGACACCGACTTGCCGATAGACCACCATTCTGGCGACCCGTGGACCCGGTAGAGGGTGTCTTCGTCGCCCTGGAAGATATAGTGCGCGCGGGCGCCGAGCGGGTTCATAAGACCGGGCGGCATGCCGCCATTCTCCGCGGAATATTTCGCCAGTTCGGGCTGGCGGGCAATCATCTCGGCGGGAGGCGTCCACTTAGGCCAGCGCTGCTTCCAGCGAATCTCGGCCCGCCCCGCCCATTCGAAGCCTGCGCGCCCCAGGCCGACGCCGTAGCGGATCGCCTGGCCTCCCTCGCGAACAAGATAGAGATGATGGCTGGACGTATCCACGACAACCGTGCCCGGTCTCTCGCCGGTGGGGTCGGGAACGACCTGCCGCAGGAACTGTCGATCGATCTTCTCGTATGGCACCGCCGGAACGTCGAAGCCGCCGTCCGAAACGGGGCCATACATCATCGCATAGCTGCCGAACTCGGGATCGGCGGGAAACTGCGGTTCCGCCGGCTGCGGCGCGTAACTCATATGCGGCGTCGACGCGCAGGCCGACAGCGCGGCCCCGGCGACAGCGACGGAGGCTGCGCCCAGAAACCGGCGGCGCGAGAGAAGAATATGCGATGCGGACATTATCTCACTTTCGATGCAAACAACGCCCGATCACGCAACGGGCGCACCTGCTCCTCCAACAATTCACGGCGGGATAGGGAGTTCCAAAATGGGCGCGACAGTGGGCGCAATGCGGCGAGTGTGTGGCTGTCGCATCACTGTGGCGCAGTTGCCACACAACTGAAGTCAACTTGCCGTGAGAAGCCCGTCGAGTGTGGGAAGGATAAGCGACGGGGACAGGTCTCGGTACTCGTCAGGCTGCGACGTACGGTTGATCCATACCGTGCGGAAGCCGAATTTCGTCGCGCCGGCCACATCCCAGCGGTTTGACGATTGGAACGAGATCGAGCCCGGATAGAGCCGCCAGCTCGTGGTGACCATGTCGTAGACCGAGGGGTCCGTCTTGTAGCGGCGGATCAGGTCGACGGAGAAGACATCGTCGATGGTCTGGTCGAGCGCGGCTGAGCGCACCGCCGCCTCCAGCATCGCTGGCGAGCCGTTGGAGAGGATGCCCAGCCTGGCGCCGCCGGCCTTGAGCGCTTTCAGAACATGCGGCACCTCGGGGTAGCAGTCGAGCCGCCAGTAGGCGTCGAGGAGATCGTCGCGCAGCCGCTGGTCGGCGGACGGCACCTTGCGGAGCGCGTAGTCGAGCGATTCCTGCGTCAGCTGCCAGAAATCCGCGTAGGACCCCATCAGCGAACGTACCCAGGAATATTCCAACTGCTTGGCGCGCCATATTTCCGACAGCATCTGGCCGTCCGGGCCTATCGCGGCGGCATGCCTGCGCACCGCCGCGTGAACGTCGAACAGGGTGCCGTAGGCGTCGAAGACGAAGGCCGAAAAATGCATCGTCCTTGGTGGACCTTTGCCGCCGCCAATGCAAGGTCGGCACCCTGCGTTCTCGAGACGCTTTCGGCGCTGCGGCGGGTTGACGCCAGCACCGCAAAGGTATTTTTGCATAGCCATCTCAGCAACCGGAATTGATCCCGATGGCCACCTTTCCCGCCAAGAGCCAGACCTGGACCTTTGTCGATGGCGACTGGCATGAAGGCAACGTTGCGGTCGTTGGCCCGCGGTCCCACGCCATGTGGCTGGGGTCGAGCGTGTTCGACGGAGCACGTTGGTTCGAGGGCGTCGCTCCGGACATCGATCTGCATTCGCAGCGCGTGAATGCGTCGGCGACCGCGCTCGGCCTCAAGCCCGTGCTGGCGGCCGAGGAGATCGTCGACCTGACCTGGGAGGGTCTGAAGAAGTTCGACGGGCAAACGGCGGTCTATATCCGGCCGATGTACTGGGCCGAGGACGGCGGCTACATGGGCGTTCCCGCCGATCCGGAATCGACCCGCTTCTGCCTGTGCCTCTACGAAGCTCCCATGCTTGCGCCCAGCGGCTTTTCGCTGACGGTTTCGCCGTTCCGGCGGCCCACGCTGGAGACGATGCCCACCAATGCCAAGGCAGGCTGCCTCTACCCGAACAACGGCCGCGCTATCCTGGAGGCGCGCAACCGTGGCTTCGACAACGCGCTCGTGCTCGACATGCTGGGCAACGTTGCCGAAACGGCGGCCTCCAACGTGTTTCTCGTCAAGGACGGGCACGTGATGACGCCGTCGGCCAACGGCACTTTCCTGGCGGGCATCACGCGCGCCAGGACCATCCAGCTTCTGGCCGACTATGGCTTCAGGACTATCGAGAAGACGCTTTCGGTGAAGGATTTCATGGAAGCCGATGAGATTTTCTCGACCGGCAATCACTCCAAGGTCGTGCCCGTGACGCGCATCGAAGATCGCGATTTGCAGCCCGGCCCCGTGGCCAAGAAGGCGCGCGAACTCTATTGGGAGTACGCGCACGGCAGCGCCGCTCGATAACCGCTAGGCGGCAACACGCCGATGTTGTCACGGCGCGTTCCGACCCTATCTTACCGGAGCACGATACGTGTCCGGATTTTCCAACGAGGGAGCATGACCCATGGCTTTTGAACTTCCCCCTTTGCCCTATGACTACGAGGCCCTCCAGCCCTACATGTCCAAGGAGACGCTGGAGTACCATCACGACAAGCACCACAAGGCCTATGTCGATAACGGCAACAAGCTTGCCGCGGAGGCCGGCATGGAAGGTCTGTCGCTCGAGGAGATCGTCAAGCAGTCCTACGGTAAGAATCCGGGCCTCTTCAACAATGCCGGCCAGCACTACAATCACATCCACTTCTGGAAGTGGATGAAGAAGGGCGGAGGTGGCAACAAGCTGCCTGCCAAGCTGCAGAAAGCGGTGGACGCCGATCTCGGCGGCTATGACAAGTTCAAGGCCGACTTCATCGCGGCGGGCACGACGCAGTTCGGGTCCGGCTGGGCCTGGCTCTCGGTCAAGGACGGCAAGCTCGCCATTTCCAAGACCCCGAACGGCGAGAATCCGCTGGTGCACGGCGCCAAGCCGATCCTGGGCGTCGACGTCTGGGAGCACTCCTACTACATCGACTACCGCAACGCGCGGCCGAAATATCTCGAGGCTTTCGTGGACAGCCTGATCAACTGGGATTACGTGCTGGAAATGTACGAAAAGGCCTGATCCCGGCTTTTTTCTTTGCGATCGGCCCCGTTCCGCCACGCGGATCGGGGCTTTTCTTTGCGTTGGACGAAGCGCTGTAACGATCACGAAACCGTGAGGCCCCCTTTCGGGACGATTCAGTCCACTATCTGCGTTGACTACCCAGGCAGCCTTTTTGCAACCGGAGGGAACTCGTCTCATGAAGAAGCTCATCATCGCCCTGTCGTCCGTGGTTTTGGTCGGCACGGTAGCCTTCGCCGATCCACACGAGGAGCGCGAAGACCTGATGAAGTCGTTCGGCAAGGCGCTGGGCAGCATCGCACCCATGGCGCAGGGCAAGGCGGACTTCGATGCCGCCAAGGTTCAGTCGGCCTTGGCGGAGCTGAACACGCAGGTGAAGAAGTTCGACGTGGCCGTTCTATTCCCCGAAGGCAGCGCAACGAAGGGAACGTCTCCCAAGATCTGGGAGAACATGGACGACTTCAAAGCGCATGTGGCCAAGCTTCAGGCGGATGTCGGCGAGGCCGCCGCAGCGCCGGCCATGGACATCGCGGCCCTTCAGGCCCAGCTTGGCAAGATCGGCGGCGATTGCGGCAGCTGCCACGAGGTCTATCGCCTGAAGGATTGACCGCTACCCCATGGCAGCATGCAAGGTTCTGGCATCGCTCGCAGTCGTGGCAGTCGCCGCGGCTGCGGTCGGCTGGGTGCTGAGCGCGCCCACCTATCTCGATGCGAAGCAGACGGCCGAGTTCGGAAAGGGCGAGGCCGCGCGCGGCGAGCGCATCTTCTATGCCGGCGGATGCACCTCGTGCCATGCAAAGCCGGGCGCGCAAGGCGATGCTGTGCTGGAACTGGCCGGCGGGTTGGAGCTGAAGACGCCGTTCGGGACCTTCGTGGCCCCGAACATCTCGAGCGACCCCGACCACGGCATCGGCGGCTGGAGCGAGGACCAGTTCGCCAACGCGGTGATGCGCGGCGTGGCGCCCGACGGCTCGCACTACTATCCGGCGTTTCCCTACACGTCCTATGCGAGAATGAATGTAGCCGACGTGTCGGACCTCTACGCGTTCATGAAGACGCTGCCCGCGGTCCAGACCGACGCGCCCGGCCATCAACTGGGCTTTCCCTTCAACATTCGCCGCGGCATCGGCCTTTGGAAGCGGCTTTTCCTAAGCCCGGATCCGGTTATCGCGCTCGATGCGTCAGCTCCGGACGACTTGAATCTTGGACGATACCTAGTCGAGGGGCCTGGCCATTGCGGCGAATGCCACACCCCGCGCAATTTCGCCGGGGGAACAGAAAAGCCGAAATGGCTTTCCGGCGCGGTCGCCGCCGAAGGTGACGGCAACGTGCCCAATATCACGCCCGGCGAGGGCGGTCTTGGCTGGTCGGCCGACGAGATCGCCTACTACCTCGAAAGCGGATTCACGCCGGAGTTCGATTCCGTCGGCGGAGCTATGGTTGCCGTGCAGCGCAACATGGCCAGGCTGCGGCCGGAAGACCGAGAGGCGATCGCAGCCTATCTGAAGATCGTGCCGCCCCTGCCGAACGGCTATCCGAACCGGCAGTAGTGGCCGACCGCCGGCCTCACCGATCGCCGAGGAACTCGAAACCGTCCTCGAAGAACGCGTTGTAGTCGCAGGTGAGTTCCTCGCCGGCTTTGATGTCGCGCGTCGCATAGGCGCGGTCGCCCGGCGAGACGTCGCAGTTCGGGTCATCCGCGTGGTTCATGTAGCGCGCATCGTCACCCTCGAAGACGATGAAGCGCGGATCGCTCCGGTGTGGATAGGCGTAGCGGTCGAGATAGTCTTTCACGGCGCCGCTTTCGGCCTCCCACTGCTCGACCGGTATCAGGCGGTCGTAGCGGGGATCGAGCCGCCAGATCTCGGTGCCGGCGGGGATCGGCGCCTTGGCGAACACGCCGATGCCCTCAATGGGCGATTTGTCGAGGTAGACGTTCACGAGAAGCATTTTCGGGTCCGCTCCGGAAAAATCGCGATCAAGCCGAGGCCGGGTCCACATGGTCCTTGCCGACGACCTTGAGGGCGAAGGCGTAGGTGTAGGCTATCTCCTCCAGCCGTGAGAAGCGCCCCGAGGCGCCGGCGTGGCCGGCCTCCATGTTGATCTTGAACAGAACGGGGTTTCCGCCGCTCTTCAGCCGGCGCAGCCGCGCCACCCACTTCGCGGGCTCCCAGTAGGTGACGCGCGGGTCGGTGAGGCCCGCAACCGCGAGGATGGGCGGGTAGTCGAGCGCGCCGACATTGTCGTAGGGCGAATAGGCCGCGATGGTCCGGTAGTCGGCCTCGGACGCCAGCGGGTTGCCCCATTCCGGCCATTCCGGCGGCGTGAGCGGCAGGCTGGCGTCGAGCATGGTGGTGAGCACATCCACGAACGGTACTTCCGCCACGATGCCTCCGAACGCCTCCGGCGCCATGTTGGCGATCGCACCCATCAACATGCCGCCGGCCGATCCGCCTTGGGCGACGATACGGTCGTGCGAGGTGAACCCCTCGGCCACCAGGTGTCGGGCAACGGCGACGAAATCCGAGAAAGTATGGGCTTTCTTGGCCCGCTTGCCGTCCTCATACCAGGCGAAGCCCTTGTCCTTGCCGCCACGCACATGGGCGATGGCGTAGACGAAGCCGCGATCCACCAGCGACAGGCAATTGGTGTTGAAGGCCGCGGGGACCGTGATGCCGTAGGAGCCGTAGCCGTAGAGCAGGGTAGGGGCGCTGCCGTCGAGCGGCGTATCGTAGCGATACAGGATCGAGACGGGAACGAGTTCGCCATCCGGCGCCGGGGCCATCAGCCGCCGGGTAACGTAGAGTTCGGCATGGTGACCGGAGGGAATCTCCTGCTCCTTGAGCAAGGTTCGCTCCCGCGTGCGCATATCGTAGTCGAACACCTGCGCCGGAGTCGTCATGGACGAATAGCTGAAACGCATCACGTCGGTCTCGTACTCATAAGAACCGGAAAGCCCGAGCGAATAGGCTTCCTCGTCGAAGGCGATGGCGTGCTCTTCGCCCGTCTCGCGTTCGCGCACGACGATGCGGGGCAGGCCGTCTTTGCGTTCGAGGCGCACGAGATAGTCGCGGAAAGCCAGTATCGAAAGGATGAGACGCCCGGGTTCGTGCGCGACGAGATCGCGCCAGTTGGCGCGCACCGGATCATCGACCGGGGCGGTTACGATCTTGAAGTCCTTCGCGCCGTCCGCGTTGGTGAGGATGAAGAAAACATCGCCACCTTCCTCCAGATCGTATTCCAGCCCCGTCTCGCGCTCTGCCACGAGCCGTGGCTCGGCCTGCGGATCGTCGGCCGGAAGGATGCGGTACTCCGAAGTCTCGTGGTCGTTGATGCCGATCAGGATCCAGCGATTGGACCGCGTGCCGCCGACATTCATGAAGAAGCCGTGGTCTGCCTCTTCGTAGATCAGCTTGTCGGCGGCGGGGTCGGTTCCGAGGCGATGATAGTAAATGGTCGACGGACGGTGGTTCGCATCGAGGCGCGTGTAGAAGAACCCCTCCGCGCGGGCATCCCACTCGCCCGAACCCGCGCTGTCGGTAATCGTGTCGACAAGGTCTGCACCCGTCGCCAGATCCCGCACCCGCAGCGTGTAGAATTCGGAGCCCTTGTCGTCATAACCCCATATCAGACGACCGTGGTCGGCGCTGTGGTCCACGCCTCCCAGGCGGAAATAGGGCTTGCCTTCGGCCTCGGCGTCACCATCGAGCAGAACTTCCTCGGAGCCGCCCTCGCGCGGCGTGCGAAAGAAACGCGGCTGCTCGCCGCCCAGGCGGAATGCGGAACCATAGGCGAAGGGGCCGTCCTTCATCGGCACGGAGGAATCGTCCTCCTTGATACGCCCCTTCATCTCCGCGAAAAGATGGGTTCGCAGGAGCGCGGTGCCGGCCATAAGTTCTTCCTGGTAGGCGTTCTCGGCTTCGAGATGTGCGCGGATGGCCGGGTCCAGAACAGCCGGGTCGCGGAACACCTCCTGCCAGTTGTCGGCGCGAAGCCAGGCATATTCGTCCATGCGGCGAACGCCGTGGTGGACGTCCTCGACCGGACGTTGCGCTGGAATGGGGGGCGTACGGTCAATGAAATGCTGGGTCTTCATGTCGCTCGGCTTGCTCGAAGGAAGGGTGTGAATGGCCTATGAATGCACGGCTCAGTGCAGGTTCAAACGCAACAGCGCATGTAGCGAGCCAGAACGCTTACGCCAACTGGAGGTTAGCATGAAAACGATCCTCAAGGCCGTCCTGGCCGTTACCGCAGCCGTCTGTAGCGCGCCGCAGGCAGGCGCTTCCGCTTTCACGGCCTGGGAGGTCGCCGGAGTATCTTACGGCGATACGCTGAACGTGCGCAAATATCCCGCCAACTCGTCGCAGAAGCAGGCGGCCTATCCGAACGGAACCGCGCTGCAGATGACCGGACGCTGCACCGGCGGCGTCGATCTATTCGACATCGCGGGGCAACCGCACTGGAAGCAGCGACAGGCGGTCCGCTACCGTTGGTGCGAGGTCTGGCACGATCCGGCCCGCGATGGCAATTTCACCACCGGCTGGGTCTACGGAAAATACATTGCTCCGATGTGAGCGGCTTCTGCCGGCGGTAGGCTTCCGGGCGAATCCGCCTCTGTTCCGTCATTGCCCGGTATCCAAGTCTCAACGAACACGTACGAAGCAAAATTACCTGGGGCAGGTCAGGGCCGCAGTTCTGTTACCTTGCGTCATGTCTCCGTAGGCGCCGGCAAAACACAGTGAGACGGTTATCAAGCTGATCAACTCCCCAATGGATGCGTCGTATCATCGCAATTGCTCGTGGTCACCG
>JAEUMA010000148.1 GCA_016793565.1 Rhizobiaceae bacterium | reverse complement strand
CATCTCGGGCCCGCTGTGGGCACAGGGCTGGCCCGAGTGGTGGGACTGGTGGCAGCGCATCCCGATCTGGAAGTGAGCGGCTTCGGCGCTGGCCGAAGCACCCGGGCGCCCGGACGACAGATGATTTGACCTCGCCAGCTTGAACCGACCGTTCGCTGTGGGGAAGGGAGAAGGGAAATGGCCGAGTACCAGAACATATTCACCCGCGTGCAGATCCGTGGCGGAGCGGACTATGGCGTCCCGATGCGGCCTGGCGTGTGGGACCGCCAGGGCACGCCGGTGTTCTCCTACTGGCTGGGCAAGATCGGCGATGCCCAGATAGGACCCGTCTATCTCGGGACGCTTGGGCTGGCATCGCTGATGTGCGGCTTCGTGGCGATCGAGATCATCGGCCTGAACATGCTGGCCAAGGTCAACTGGGATCCTCAGGAGTTCATCAAACAGTTCTTCTGGCTGTCTCTCGACCCGCCTCTCCCAGAGCACGGCCTGAAGGTTCTGCCGCCGCTCAAGGAAGGCGGCTGGTGGCTCATGGCAGGCTTCTTCCTGACCAGCTCGATCCTTCTCTGGTGGGCCCGCATGTACCGGCGGGCAAGGGCTCTCGGCATGGGCACCCATGTGCCATGGGCCTTCGCTTCGGCGATATGGCTCTATCTGGTGCTCGGCTTCATCCGGCCGCTGCTGATGGGGTCATGGAGCGAGGCGGTGCCCTTCGGCATCTTCCCGCACCTCGACTGGACAAACAATTTCTCCCTCAACCACGGCAATCTCTTCTACAACCCCTTCCACATGCTCTCGATCGCCTTCCTGTATGGTTCGGCGGTACTGTTCGCCATGCACGGCGCTACGATCCTCGCGGTGAGCCGCCTGGGTGGGGAACGCGAGATCGAGCAGATCGTCGATCGCGGCACTGCGTCGGAACGCGCAGCGCTGTTCTGGCGGTGGACCATGGGCTTCAACGCCACGATGGAGTCCGTGCATCGCTGGGCATGGTGGTTCGCGATCCTCTGCCCTCTGACCGGAGGCATCGGCATCCTGCTTACGGGGACGGTCGTCGACAACTGGTTCGAGTGGGGCCAAAAGCACGGCCTGGCGCCGATGTAGCCGGTGAGCGGCGGCCACCGGTTCCGTGCGCTGCCGCTTACGCTGTTGTTTCGTCTGCCAAGCGAATCGGTCGACGGACGGATCAGGCCCCTCCAGGTCCTTCTGTCCCGGTGAGCACTGGCCCGGCCGCCAAACCGGCGGTCGGGCCAGACTTTGTCGGGCCGGAATCGCGCCGGCTTCTCGACTTCCGGCTGGCCGGGAAACGCGCGATCCGTATGCTCGTCAAAAGCCGATGAGCGCGGTATCGGCAGCGCCGACGGTCGGCGTGGGTTCCGGACGTTGGCTTGAGGCAGACGGGCTGCGAGGATTGTCCGCGATGCGTGGTCACGCTGCCCGCTGCAGAGCGAGCTCCGGCCATCGGTCGAGGTAAATGCGGATCCATGGAGTGAAGCGCTCGGGCGTGTCCTGTACCTGGCGGCGCAGTTTCGCCGGGCCGATCCAGGCGACATCCATCACTTCCCGCCGGTTGAATGAACGAACGGGGAACTCGCCGGCGACGTCGCCGCGGAACACATGGACGCGCTCGTTCTCGACAAGGCCGTTGCCGACATCCGCCCGGTAGTCGACGATCCCGCATGCATCGAGGTTCATGGCTAGCCCGAGCTCCTCGAAGAGACGCCGATGCGCGCAGTCGGAGGCGGACTCGCCCCAGTGCGGGTGCGTGCAGCAGGTGTTCGCCCACTGCCCCCCGCAATGATACTTGTCCATCGCGCGCCGCTGGACGAGCAGCGTTTCGCCGGCAAAGACGAACACGGATACGGCCATGTGAAGCTGGCCGCGCCGGTGGGCGTCGATCTTGCCGATCGGAAACAGGGACCCGTCTCCGGCTATGGCCGGTATCACCGAAGCCTCCTCGGCCGACGGCCGGGACGGAGGCTGTGCTGCGGCAGCGGGCATGATTTTCGGTCAGGCTACGGCGCGTGCGATGGCGCAATGCGACCACAGGTCGGAAAGCGCACCGATCAGGTGGTCGATGTCGGCGTCGCTGTGCAGCGGGGAGGGCGTAATGCGCAGGCGCTCTGTCTTGCGCGGCACTGTCGGATAATTGATCGGCTGTACGTAGATCCCGTAATTGTCCAGCAACAGGTCGCTGATCCATTTGCATTTCGCGGCATCGCAGACCATCACCGGCACGATGTGACTGGGGTTTGGCATGGTGGGTATGCCCAGACGGTCCAACCGCGTGCGCACCTTGCGTACGACGCTCTGGTGCCTGGCGCGCTCGAAGCTGCTTTCCTTCAGATGGCGGATCGAGGCGAGCGCCCCCGCGGCGACGGCCGGCGGCAGCGCCGTCGTAAAGATGAAGCCCGAGGCGAAACTGCGGACGAAGTCACAGATTGCCGCCGACCCGGTGATGTAGCCGCCGACGACGCCGAAGGCCTTGCCAAGCGTACCCTCGATGATGGTGATCCGATCCATCAGCCCTTCGCGCTCGGCGATGCCGCCGCCACGCGGGCCGTAGAGGCCGACGCCATGGACTTCGTCCAGATAGGTCATGGCGCCATGCTTCTCCGCCACGTCCAGGATTGCGCGGATCGGGGAGATGTCGCCATCCATGGAATAGACCGACTCGAAAGCCACCAGTTTCGGAACATCACGGCCGTACTCCGACAGCAGGCGGTCGAGATCTTTCGGATCGTTGTGCTTCCACAGACGCTTCTCCGCACGGCTATGGCGGATGCCCTCTATCATCGAGGCGTGATTGCCTTCGTCCGAGAAAATGACGCAACCGGGGATGTTGGCACCCAGTGTGGAAAGCGTCGCCCAGTTGGAGACATAACCGGAGGTGAAGAGCAGCGCGGCTTCCTTGCCGTGCAGGTCGGCGAGCTCGCGCTCGAGCAGGACATGATAGTGGTTGGTGCCCGAGATGTTGCGCGTTCCGCCGGCGCCCGCGCCGCAGCGGTCGAGCGCTTCGTGCATGGCGGCGACGACCTTTGTGTTCTGGCCCATGCCAAGATAGTCGTTTGAACACCAGACGGTGACGTCGCTTCTGGCACCCTCGGAATAGCGAAAGGCACGCGGAAATGAACCCGACTGCCGCTCCAGTTCGGCGAAGACGCGGTAGCGCCCCTCCTGTCGGAGACCGTCCAACTTCGTGGCGAAGAAAGCTTCGAAGTTCATGATTCCACTCCTGCAGTACCGTCCCGCTCCCGGCGACCTCATGCGCCTCGAGCCGGCTCCTTCAATGCACCGACCGCAAGGTTGCGACCGGCGGATGCGTATGTTGATGCTTCGTATGCTCGTGCCGGGCTGGCGTGTTGCCGAGCCCCGCGTTGCGCGACTTCAGGCTCCAGTTCCACATGGCTTCCGCCGGGATGGGCAAAACCAGGAACCAATGCTCAAGGATGGCCAGACCCATCATGGTGGCCAGGAAGACGAAGCTCCCCTGGGTGGCCGGGTCGGTGGCTTCGGCCGCGGACATGACCAGCATCGTCCAGATCACCGTCGACACCGTGACCGAGAGCGGGAAGAGAAGGTTCATCGGCTTGGCGTTCAGGAAGCTCTTCAAATAGGCAAGATGCGGCGGCAAGAAGTGCGAACTGAGGTTGCGAACGCCCAGGACGACGTTCAGCCTCGCGCTCTCGTGCATCCACCACAGGATGACGAACGTCCACAGACCCGTCTCGTTCGCGCTGCCCCAGGTGATCGCGACGATCATGGTGGCCGAAACGATGATCGCAAGTTCGTGCCAAAGGCTGACTGCCACGGCATGACCGAGGTGCTTCCAGCCGGAACAACCGGCCTCGCACGCATGCTGGCGGGGACCGGTGACATAGCCCATGTAGAAGCTGATCTCGTGCCAAGCCCAGATGGCAAGGGCTGACGCGAAGGCGAGATAGACCCCCGCCAGAGAGTCGTCGCCGGCACTTGCCCAAAGACCATAGAAGCCGGCCCCGAGAACGGCCGTGGAGGCTGCCATGCTCCACTTGAAAGTCCGTGCCGGGAGCCCGTCCAGATAGATGATCGCGCCGGTGGAGAACCACCAGACGAACAGCGCGAAAAGGATGGGGCCGACACAGGCTGCCACGCGCTTGATCCTACCAGACGGGCTGCATGCGGCTGGTGTCGGGCAGTTCGTTGCTCTTCACCGGCACGAGGTACATCGAGGCGAAAGTCAGGGCCGCCGACAGTCCAAGCCGATATCGCTTGAGTTTCGCCAGGACGCCGGTGTCCTTGGCAATCGCGGCGGCCTCGTCGTTGATGACCCGAAGCCGCTCCAGCCCCTTGCGGAATTTCGGACTCTCGATGTCGAGTACCAGCGGAAACACCTGGCGGGTAATCTCGCTGGTAAGGCGGAAGACCTTGTAGTCGTACTCTGTCGGATCGATATCGAGCGCCTTGTGGAATTCGGGGCGGGCGTGGTCTCGCACATACATCGTGGCGTAGACCGCCAGGAGGAAGAACCGCACCCAGAGCTTGTTCAGGCCGCTTAGATATTCGGGGTTCGACCGCATCAGCAGCGCGAAGGCCTCGCCGTGCCGGAACTCGTCGTTGCACCACTTCTCGAACCACTTGAAGATCGGGTG
>JAEUMA010000145.1 GCA_016793565.1 Rhizobiaceae bacterium | reverse complement strand
TTCTCGACGAGCCGATGTCGAACCTCGACGCCAGCCTCCGGCTCGCATTGCGCACCGAACTCAAGCAGATCCAGACGGAACTGCGCCAGACCGTCCTCTACGTCACCCACGACCAGAGCGAGGCCATGGCCATGTCGGACCGGATCGCGGTGATGAGCGCCGGCCGGATCCTGCAACTGGGAACGCCCGAAGAGATCTATCGGCGTCCCGCGACGCGCTTCGTGGCCGAATTCATCGGCGACCCGCCGATGAATCTCGTGCCGTGCGAGGTCACCCGTGCCGGCGGCGTACTCGCCGTGACGACGGCATTGCACGGACCGCTGGCTTTGCCTGGGGTCGATGCCCAGCCGGGCCGCCATCTGCTTGGGATACGACCGCATGACATCACCGCCACGCCCGCCACAACGGCTAATTCTGCCGCCTCGACCGTCCGCTTTGTTGAAAACCTCGGCGCCGAGCACATCGCCCACGTTCAATACGGCGACAGGTTGGTGGCCGTCGCCGTTGCTCCCGGCAGTGTCCGGGACGGCGATAGTGTTACGATTGCCTTTGCCGCGGAAGCCGCGCACCTGATCCGTGAAAGCGACGGCGTTGTTCTGAGGCGGGTCGCATCATGAGCCGCCTGGCGGTCGACAACATCTCGAAGACCTTCTCCGACGGAACGCGCGCGCTTGACGACGTATCGTTTGCCGTCGAACCGGGCGAATTCTTCACGGTCCTGGGCCCGACCAACGCTGGCAAATCCACGCTCCTGAAGCTGATCGCCGGTCTGCATGCACCAAGCAGCGGACGGGTGCTTATCGATGGTGCCGACGCGAGCGATCTGGAGCCGGGGCGGCGCGGGCTCAGCCTGATGTTTCAGAACATCGCATTGTTTCCGAACCGGACTGGGCAGGACAACATCGCCTTTCCGTTGCGCATGGCGGGCATGCCGGAACCGGAGGTCGCTTCGCGCGTGGCGACGGTAGCCGCCATGGTCAATGTCGGCCACCTGCTCGGCCGCCTGCCGCAGACCTATTCGGGCGGGGAGCAGCAGCGCGTTGCGATCGCCCGCGCGGTCGCTGCGCCGAGCCGCGTCCTCATGCTGGACGAGCCGCTGACCAATCTGGACGCCCGGCTGCGGATCGCTCTGCGCATGGAGTTCAGGGCGCTGCACCGTCAAAGCGGCCAGACCATCATCTACGTGACGCATGACCAGACGGAGGCGATGTCGCTGTCCGACCGCATCATGGTTCTCAACGCCGGGCGGATCGAGCAGATCGGCACTCCCGACGAGATTTACCACCGGCCGGCGACGCGGTTCGTCGCCGAGTTCATCGGAACGCCACCGATGAACATTTTGCCTGCCGCCGCGACCGGGTTGACTGCCCAGGCACGCACCGCGGTCGGCATCCGGCCGGAGCACATCGACGCCAGCCCCTTTGAGACTCCTCGGACGCCTCTTTCCGGCGAGGTGGTGTGGATCGAGAGGCTAGGCAGCCGCAACGTCCTCGATATCCGCATCGGCGGCCAGCCGGCGCGCGTGGTGGTGCGACCGGACCATCCACTGCGCGAAACAGGGCAGGCCTGGTTCGGCCTGCCCGCGGAAAGACTGCATGTCCTCGGCGAGGACGGCCGCCGCTTCATCCGTTCCGAACGATCGAACATTTAGGAGGAGACTATCATGTGCCTGGCATGCGGCTCCGCTGGCCTGGGTGGCCGGCTCCCCGGAAAATTCGTCTATTCGCATTTCTCCGACGATCTCGAGCTCGCGCCACAGCGCCGGCTCGATGAGGTCGTCGCCCTTTCGCCCGAGGAGATGGCACGGGCCTCGCGCCTTGTCTCGGGCACCTACAACGAACTGTTGCAGACGGCGGCCAGCCTGGAAGACGACGGCTATCGCCGGCTGATGACGGAATGCATCGCGCGGCCGACAGTTACCTTCCTCGAAATGTATCCGACGGACCAGGATCGGCGCAGGCTGTTCGACGAGATGGTGAAGCTGGGCTTCTTCAACGCCGCCGACGACCCCGACCATGTCTTCCCGCGCGGCCACCTGAAGCCGCAGAGCTACCTGACAGCGCCCTCCAGCCACAACGACTTCTACAACGCCTTTCCAGGCGGGCTGGCGCTGACGGTTGCCTTCAACATCCGCATGGCCGACGCCTATACGCAGAACTATCGCCAGACCTACGGCCTGCCGGTCAACCGCGACCTCGCCGTCGCGGCCCTGCTCGTGCACGAATATCCGAAGGTCTGGCTCTATCAGTGGCAGAAGGACGGATCCTGGCTGGAGGAGCCCAGGACCGTTTACGACGACACCTGGCATGCGCACTGCATCTATGTGACCGCCGAGCTGATGCATCGCCGCTTCGATTCCCGCATCGTGATGGCGATGGCTGCGGCCCACCAGCTCTCGGCGCTCGAAGCGTCGATGGACGGGCGCAACGTCGTTGCCAAATGGCGCGGGCTGGAGCGCGTCGCGCATTTCATCAAGGCGGCGGCCGTGCTGGCGCAGGTCGATCCGGTCGACTATGGGCTGCTGGAGCACCGCAACGGCGACCTGGTTCTGGCGCCGCAGCCGGCCGAGCAGTGGGTGACGCACCTGGCCGACATGAACTGGCCCTACGCCATGGGCGGCGCGCATCTCTACACTCACGAACTGCTGAAGCAGACGGCGGCCGACGATCTCGGCCTTGCCGGACCGGACCTCGACGGCCTGCCCTTCAACCAGCTCAAGAACTACGTCTGGTCGCAACTCGGCCAGATACCGCTCTATGAGATCCTGGTGCGCGAAGGCCATGAGGCGGCGCGCAAGACCATCGCACGGCTCGTTTCGCGCTGATGCAACGCTCAGGGACCGGCATGCCTTTTCTCCCGGTCACACCGGAGGAGGCAATCGCGTCGGCGCGCGATGTCTACCACGGCCATGGCAAGATCGAGATCCTTCCGAAGGTGCTCGTCCGCGGGCTTCGCGACCTCGCCGTCGCCCACACGCCAGGCGTCGGCCATGTAGTGCGCCACCTGATCGCCCACCCCGAGGCCCTGCACGAACAGGTCGCCAAGGACAACATGATCGCGCTCGTCACCGACGGCACCGCCGTTCTCGGCTTCGGCAATGTCGGCCCCTACGTCGGAATGCCGGTGATGGAAGGCAAGGCGGTGATGTTCAAGCTGCTGGCCGGGATCGACTGCATGCCGCTCTGCCTGTCGGCGCGCGGACCGTCCCACCTCGTCGACATCGTGGAGGCGCTGCAGCCAAGCTTCGGCGGCTTCAACATCGAGGACGTCGCCGCTCCCGCCTGTTTCGAGGTGATGCGCGAACTCGACACGCGTCTGGATGTGCCCGCGCTGCACGACGACCAGTTCGGCGCCGCAACTGTGGTTGCGGCAGGCGTGCTCAACGCTTTGAAGCTGCTTGGCCGCAAGGCAAAGGACACCCGCGCAGTCCTGAACGGAATCGGTGCAGCGGGGACGGCGACTGTAAAAATGCTGCAGGCCATCGGCATCGGCGACATCCTCGCGGTCGACCGGGTTGGCATTCTGCGGCGCAACGACGATCTCGCCCACGCCCATTGGCGCGAGATCGCGGAGAGCACCAATGTTGAGGGACTGTCCGGCGATCTCGCGATCGCCATGAAGGGCGCCGACCTGTTCGTCGGGCTGTCGGCACCGAGGCTGGTGACGCCCGCGATGGTCCGCTCCATGAATGCGGACCCGATCGTTTTCGGCCTGGCCAATCCGGAGCCGGAGATCCTGCCGCACGAGGCGCGGGCGGCCGGCGCTGCCGTTACCGCCAGCGGGCGCTTCGACTTTCCGAACCAGTGCAACAATGTGCTGGCCTTCCCCGGACTATTCCGCGGCATACTGGACAGCAAGGCACGCCGCGTCAGCCTTGGCATGTGCCTGGCGGCGGCACGGGCCATCGCCGCCGCCGTTCCCGCTCCGATGCTGGACGCCGACAACATCCTTCCGTCACCGCTCGACGGCCATCTTCACGCGGCAGTAGCCGAGGCCGTCGCCCAGGCGGCGGTTGCGGAGGGCCTTGCCCGCGTGACGCCGGCCGCCGGCGCCGTCGCCGAGCATACGCGCCACCTGCGACACCTGCTGGCGATGCGGCAGGAAGCTCTGGCGCGGGAAGGCGCCGAATCGCTCTGAATGCGATAGATGCGCTCGGCATTGCCGCCGAACAGCCGATCCTACTCCATATAGCCGCCGCTGCCCGAACTCGGCGCGCCGAGGCCGAAATCCTCCTCGGCGACCGGCGCCCGGCTCTAGGCGGAAGAGCTGCTCTGGAACCTTCGATCACGGGCCGGTCAAAGTTGCGTGTGGGAGTGCTCGCCCGGCCGTTTTACCGCGGTGCTAGAAAGGAATTCCGAGATCCGCCGCATCGCGTCGGGCCGCGCCACGTCGCGGTGCCCAGGAGCGGTGGGCGCGAGGTAGTGCCTGGGAAACTCCTCGTGCTGCCGCCCGGCTGGCGGCCCGAATGGACCATCCATGAAACGACGTGCAAGCTTTTGTCGCGCTGCTCGAGCAGGCAGCGCAGCCGGCGTGAAGACCTGCGCGGCGCGCGTTTCGTGGGATAGAGAGCGGATTTAGCCCTAGAACCGCTCCTCCCGGCGGACGATGCAGCGGAAGCCGAGATGCGAGATCGACGTATCGATCGCCTGAGCCATCCGGGCCGCAGGGCGATAGCGGCGGCAGTAGTTCGGTGCGCAGAGGTGCGAGCCGCCCTTGGTGACCTTGCGCGGGATCCTCGAACCGTCGTCGCGCGGGTCGACGCTCGCCTCACGCAGAGCGCCGCGCGGATTTTCTGCTGTGCAGCACGGGCTATCGATCGCGCCATGTTCCTGGTACCAGTCGTTAGTCCATTGCCAGACATTGCCGGCCATGTCGTAGAGGCCGTAGCCGTTGGGCGGATAGGAACCGACCGGCGCGGTGTATTCGAAGCCATCGTCCATGCTGTTGCGGTATGGGAAGTCGCCTTGCCAAGTGTTGGCCATCTGTCGCCCGCCGGGCGTCATCTCATCGCCCCAGACGAACTCCGCGCCGTCTAGCCCTCCCCTCGCCGCGAACTCCCATTCGGCTTCCGTCGGCAGTTCCTTCCCCACCCAGCGCGCATAGGCTTCCGCATCCTCGAAGGCGACATGCACGACCGGATGATCCATCAGCTTGGCGATCGAACTTGCCGGGCCACGCGGATGGCGCCAGTTCGCGCCTTTCACATAGACCCACCAATTGTAGTGGTTATTCATGTCGACCGGCCCGGAGGGCTTCCTGAACATCGTCGAAGAGGGCGCCAGCATGCCTGGCAGCGCGCCCGGATAGTTTGCAGGGTCGGCGGGCTTCTCAGCCAGCGTCACATAGCCAGTCGCCTCGACGAAGCGGGCGAATTCGCGGTTGGTCACGGTCACCGGGTCCATCCAGAAGCCGTCGACGCGCACCCGGTGCGCCGGCTTTTCCTCCGCGTAGTGGTCATCGGAGCCCATCGTGAATGTGCCTCCGGGCACCCAGATCATGGATGCCTCGGGCCGGGGATCGGCTGGTGCTGCTTGCGACATGGTGCGAACCGGTTGTGATCGTGCGCCCGACATTATGCGTTTCCGCGTCGCAAGGCGAGGCGCCTGCTCGCATGTCAGGTGGGTGGATACGGCCGGTGCTCCGGCGCTTCCCTTTGTTTCTCCCGAACCTCGGTCAGATCGCGCTCCAGGAAATAATTCAGGAAGGTGCGGATGATCGCTACCGCCGCGATGCGACCGATCGACTCCCAGTCGTTCGAGATCGAGGTTTCGGCGATGTCTGCCGCAAGCTGGAAGGTGAGGCCCGCCACCAGCCAGCGCGCGTAGCGCAGCCAGACGTCGCGCCGCTCGTGGCCGGTCGGCGAGCCCAGCATGGTGCGCGCGCCGACAATGAACGCCTCCACCGTGCCGACGAGGATGATCGCCAGAGCGAGGAAATCGATCACGACGATCGACCATTCCGTGGCGATGACGAGAAGTTCCCTCATGACGTGGTCTTGGCCGTTGGCCATTTCGAAAACTCGGGGCTCCGATCGCTCTTCATGCTCACGAGGGTCGATGCGGTCCTGCGCGGCGCCGTCGAGCGCCTCTGCCGGCGAGATGAGCTGGAATTCGCGCTCGTCGGCGTTTCGGCGACATCGCGGCGAGCATCGTCGCTGCGATGGTTTCGCGCGCGGAAAATCGCCATTCGCATGATCCTCTCCTCGGACCGCGGCTCGACCCCGGTTGCAGGATTTGGGGACGGCACCATCATCGCACCGCCCCGAATACGGCTTGGATCAGCCGCCGAAGCTTGCGTCGCTCAGCTTCGCGATCGCGTCGTCGATCGTAAAGCTGTTGGGCTTCTGGATCGGCGGGAAATCCTTGAAGGTCTCCGCGAACTTGCTTGCGACGATGTTGATTGCGAAAATGATGTAGTCGCGGCGAAGAAACCACTCGTAGTAGGTGTTGGACGTCACATCGGCAAATTCGTACGGGTCGGTGCGCAGGTTGAAGAGCTTGGGCACGCGCAAATGTGTGAAGGGTTCTGCCCATACCTGCAAGGTGCCCTTGCAGCGCTGCTCCATGAACACGCATTTCCAGTTGTCGTAACGCAGCGCGATGATATCGCCGTCGTCGCTGATGTAGACGAACAGCTTGCGCGGGCTCTCGTTCGCTTCGCCGGTGAGGTAGGGAAGGAGATTGTAGCCGTCGATGTGGTTCTTGTAGGTCCGTCCGCAGGCCTTGTAGCCCTTCTTGGCCTTCTCGACGATGTCCGGTTCGCCCGCCATTGCCAAGAAGGTTGGGAACCAGTCGTGGTGCTGAACAATCTCCGTCGAAATGGAGCCGGCCTCGATCTTACCCGGCCAGCGCACCAGCAGCGGAATGCGGAAAGCGCCTTCCCAGTTGGTGTTTTTCTCCGAACGGAAGGGGGTCATGCCGCCATCCGGCCAGGTGTTGCGATGCGGGCCGTTGTCGGTCGAGTACATGATGAAGGTATCGTCGGCGAGGCCGAGTTCGTCGAGGAAGTCGAGCATTTCGCCGACGTTCTTGTCGTGGTCGATCATGGTGTCGTGATACGGCGACTGCCAGCGGCCGGACTGGCCGAGGCTTTCCTTCTTCGTATGCGTGTAGAGATGCATATGGGTGGTGTTGAGCCACACGAAGAACGGTTTGCCCGCCTTGTTCTGGCGCGTGATGAAGTCTTTCGCAGCCGCGACGAATTCGTCATCGCAGGTCAGCATCCGCTCGCGGTTGAGCGGGCCCGTATCCTGGATCTTCTGCTTGCCGACCTTGCCCCAGCGCGGCTCGACCGTCGGGTCGTCCTTGTCGGTCGCCCATGAATGGATCACGCCGCGCGGCCCGAAATTCTTGCGGTATTTGGGGAAATCCTTCTCCGGGAAGTAATCGTACATCTCCGGCTCTTCCTCGGCGTTGAGGTGGTAGAGATTGCCGAAGAACTCGTCGAAGCCGTGGTTGGTGGGCAGCATATGGTTGAGGTCGCCGAGATGGTTCTTGCCGAACTGTCCGGTAGCATACCCCTGGTTCTTGAGAGCGCCCGCGATTGTCATCGCCTTTTCCGTCATGCCGACGGGAGCGCCCGGCATGCCCACCTTCGAAAGCCCGGTTCGCAGGACGCTCTGGCCGGTGATGAAGGACGAGCGGCCGGCCGTGCAGGACTGTTCGCCGTAGGAGTCGGTGAACATCATGCCTTCCTTGGCGAGCCGGTCGATGTTGGGGGTTTTGTAGCCCATCACACCGTGGCTGTAACAGCTGAGGTTCGATATGCCGATGTCGTCGCCCCAGATGACGAGAATATTCGGCTGCTTGCCGGTCTTCGGTTTCTTAGCCATAGGTGGGTCTCCTTCCTCGTTTTTTCAGTCGCGCGCCATGTCCGCCGCGGACTTCCTCTCGCTCTCGAACGGATGCAGCCCGTCACGCGCCTGACGGCGCAACCGGTGCATGGCTTCCTTCGTCATCCGAACGGCCCGGCCTGGAAAACCATGCTGAAGATCGCCACCAGGCCGATCACCAGCAGGATCACCGCGGTGATCAGCGTGAACGACGTCGGATACGCGCTTTCGCCGTGGATGAGGCCGCCCTCCCGCATGTTGTCGCGTTCGCGCCTGAGTCCGAGCATGAATTGCACGTGATAGATGATGCCGACGATCAGCATCACGATGCCGAGCGCGACAAGCGTGATGCCGAAATTTCGCGGGGCGGCGGCATGGGTTAGCGCGCCGGCATCCCGCAGCTTCTCGAACACCTGGTAGATGGTGAAGCCGAAGGATATCAGCGAAAGAGCGGTGCGGATCACCGACATCAGCGTTCGATCGGCTGACAGCCGCGTTCGCTGGAAACTCATGCCCGTGCGCCGCGCGGAGAGTTCGACCGAAATACGGTCTGAACTGGACTGTACCGAAATACGGTCTGAACTGGACTGTGAAGTCACCGGCTCCATGGCTGTCCACCTTACTTTTGCGATGCGTCGGCGCCACCCTTCAAGCGGCGGGCCACGGCCTCGATGATGGGACGAAAGATGAAGTAGGGAACGATCGCGAGCAGGATGGCTATCATCACCGCCTCGGCCGGATAGAAGGTATCCGAAACGCGCAGCTGATAGATGACGTCCATGCTGATGCCGAGCAGGAAGACGCGCGCCACCGACTCGAACCCCTCGCGCAGGCGGCCGGTGTCGGCGTTGGGATCGCGCCAGCGTTGCCAAAAGAAGTGCTGGTGGCCCTCGCGCGCATCGCGGATACCGTCGGGCAGCGCGGCGAGGAAAGCCATGGCAGGCTGAAGGAACAGCCGGAACGTCATCGGTCCGTGCGCGCGATCGGCAATATCGTGCCAGAACCTGGACTGCACCTCAAGCGACAGGCCGTGACGCGCGACGCCGAAAATCAGCAGGCCCGCAGCCAACACAATAGCTGCCCAGGTAAGCAGCCGGACCGGGGTGGTGGACGACGATGCCATTCTAGCCTGCACTCGCCCGCGTTGCGGAGCTAACTGGACACGGCGCCAGAAGGAAATTCGCCTGGCTACGTTAGGCTTTGCTACGGCAATAGAACTCTGCTTTTACGACCAGAAACATCGTGTTCCGGCAGCCATGCGGGCACCAAAGCGCCGCAGTTCCTTTACGGAAACTATTTAAGTTTCGAGGCGGGGTCTACTCAATTCTTGTCCATACTGAACAGAGGGTGAAGATTTGGACAGACTCGACGGGCCGCTTGCTTGCGGCCGCCTCCGGAAAATCGTCGTCATGCCCGCAACAAGGTACATTCCGGCGCCCGACAGGTCCGAGACCTG
>JAEUMA010000144.1 GCA_016793565.1 Rhizobiaceae bacterium | reverse complement strand
GTATCCGGCAGACCGGCGCGACCAAATACATGCTGGCGCTGGCCAACGCCTATGACGGCGCGATCGCGGGCGGTTCAGACTTCGCCAAGGCGCGCTACTGGTTCGAGCGCGCGGCGGGCGACGGCAACCGCGAGGCGCAGGCAGCACTGGCCAAGTTCTACGCCAAGCCCGACACAGGTTTGCAGGATCTGCCGCGAGCACGCGCGATCTACGAGCAGTTGGCGGAGACCGGCAATCTCTCGGCCATCGTCAAGACCGCCGACTTCAAGCGGACGGGCGTGGGCGGGCCGGTCGATCTGGCAGGTGCCGCCAAGCTCTACGAGCAGGCGGCGACGCTGGGCTCCTCGGCGGCCGAATTCCGCTATGCGATGGCGCTCCGGGACGGCGAAGGCGTTGCTTCCGACCCTGCCAAGAGCTTCGACCTGCTCGAACGGTCGGCCAATGCCGGCAACATCGGCGCCGCCGTCGAACTCGGGCGCGCCTACGAGCGCGGCACACATGTGGCCGCCGATCCCGCCAAGGCGCTGGAATGGTACAAGGCGGCCGCCTCCCGCGGCTCCCTGCAGGCCACCGTTCTCGTCGCCCTCGCCTATGCGCGCGGCGTCCTCGTGCAGGCCGACCGCAAGGAATATGTGGCCTGGGGCCTCAGAGCGATCGAACGCGGCTCGACCTTGCCGCGCCTGCAGAGCTCGGTCGGCGCGGCGCTGATCACCGGCACGGACCTGCCCCAAGACCGCAACCGCGGCTTCCAGCTGCTGCTGTCAGCCGCCAATGCCGGCCGCGCCGAGGCGATCCTGGCCGTGGCGCGCTGCTATGCCTTCGGCATCGGCGTGAAGCAGGACGCCGGCAAGGCCGTCGAATGGTACGAACGGGCCGCCAGCCGCGGCCGCGTCGCCGCCTATTGGGAACTCGGCCGCGCCTACGCTTCCGGCTTCGGCGTGCCGATGGACGAGAACCTGGCCTACGAATACTTCGTCAAGGCCGCGTCCGGCGGATATGCGGCGGCGATGGTCGATCTCGGCCGCATGTACATCACCGGATTCGGCGCCGCCCGCGACCCCGAACGCGGCGCCGCATGGCTTACGAAGGCCGCCGACCTGGGCAATGCGAACGCCATGATCGAGATGGCCAACGTGCATCGCGAGCGCCTCATACCCGGCGCCTCGGACGCCGAGGTCATGCGCTGGCTCACCCGCGGAGCCGACACGGGAAGCGCACGCGCGGAATACGTTCTGGCCTTGAACTACCTCTCCGGCGCCATTGTGGAGAAGGACGTCAAGAAGGCCGAGACGCTCCTGGCCAGCGCGGCGTCCAAGCATAACGCGCCTGCCAAGACACGGCTGAAACTGCTTCGCGAACAGCAACAGATGGGTACTCAGTGATGAAAACCGCTCCGCAACGCTCCAATCTTGGGCTCGTCCGCAGTATCGACGAGCGCCGCGGCGAAACGCTTGCACAGCAGTTCAAGATCGCCGTCCTGCTTCCCTGCTACAACGAGGCCCTGACGATCGGCGACACGGTCGCCGCGTTCCGGTCCGTGCTGCCCGGCGCAGAGGTCTACGTCTACGACAACAACTCCAAGGACGCGACCTGCGACGTGGCGAAGGACGCCGGCGCGATCGTCCAGCGCGAACGCCGCCAGGGCAAGGGCAACGTTGTGCGGCGCATGTTCGCCGACGTCGACGCCGACATTTACGTGATGGCCGACGGCGACAACACCTACGACGCTCCATCGGTGGTGATGCTGATCGAGAAGCTGCTGTCCGAGAATCTCGACATGGTGGTGGGCAGCCGCGCCAAGACGGAAGACCCTCGCGCCTACAGGCACGGCCACCGCTTCGGCAACCGCATGCTGACGGGCGTGGTGGCCAAGATCTTCGGCAACGATTTCCAGGACATGCTGTCGGGCTATCGCGTGTTCTCGCGGCGCTTCGTCAAGTCGTTCCCGGCGCTGTCGCGCGGCTTCGAGATCGAGACGGAACTGACAGTGCATGCGCTGCATCTCGCCATGCCCGTCGGCGAATATGTGACGCCTTACTTCTCCCGGCCCGAGGGCTCGTCCAGCAAGCTCTCCACCTACAAGGACGGCATCAAGATCCTGAGGATGATCATCATCCTGTTCAAGGAAGAAAAGCCACTGATG
>JAEUMA010000139.1 GCA_016793565.1 Rhizobiaceae bacterium | reverse complement strand
GGCGGCCGCAAGGCCATGCTTTATGCGCGCATCGACCTGGCGAGGCTTGAGGACACGATCGAGCGCGATCCCTTCGCAGCGACCGGCAGCATCAACGTTGTCGACGCGGGCCGCAACGTGGTCTTCTCCACGCAGCCCGGCGCGCTCGACCGCCCCAGCGTCCTCGACAAGGCAGCGGAAATGCTCGCCGGCCACAGCGCCACGGTCGCGGTCGAGCCGTTTCCCTTGCCGGACGGCTCGGTTTCGCTCGGTGCGATCGCCTTGCCGCGCGCCTTTCCCTGGGCCATCGTCGTCGAGAAATCGGCCAACGACGCCTATGCGCCGATCGACGACATGATCCGCAGCCTGCTGCGGTGGCTGGGTATCGGCCTGGCAGCGGCGATCGTCGGGGCTGCCGTCTTCGCACTCGGCATATCGCGGCCGATCTTGCGGGTTTCGCAGACGGCGCTGAAGGTCGCCGGAGGCGACCTCGACGCGCGCGTGGGGCCGGTCCGCTCACGCGACGAGATCGGCGAGCTGGCGACCCGCTTCGACGCCATGATCGTGCAGCTCAACGAGCGGTTCGAACTGCAGAAATTCGTGTCGCGCGAGACGATGAAGGCGATCCAGGGAAGCGATCGTCGGGTTGTGCAGTTGGGCGGCGAGCGGCGCCGCGCGGCGATGCTGTTCGCCGACATTCGCGGCTACACCGCGTTCTCGGAGAACCGCGACCCGGCCGAGGTGGTCACCATTCTCAACGGCTATTTCCAGCGTCTGGCCGACATCGTCATCGCCAACCACGGCGATATCGACAAGTTCGTCGGCGACCAGATCATGGCTGTGTTCGATGGTGACGCCATGACGTTCAACGCAGTCAAGTGCGCCCAGGAAATGACGCAGGTGATGCAGAAGCTGACGACCGAGCTCGGCGCCGACCTCAAGCTCGGGGTCGGCGTGCATGTCGGCGAGGTCGTCGCGGGCGCGATGGGCAGCAGCCACCGCAAGGACTTTACGGTGCTCGGCGACAATGTGAACCTGACCGCGCGTCTTTGCTCGGCAGCCCATGGGGGCCAGACGCTGATCTCGCGGGAGGCGCTTGAGGGGCTGCCCCCCGACTTCGCGGCGAGGGCTACACGTCTCGAACCGATCAAGGTCAAAGGCAAAGCGAACGCCATCGAGGTGTTCGCCGTGCAATAGGCCGGGGCGGACCGGCCGAGCGTCAGGCCTTGAAGATGCGCGTTGCCCGCCGCACGATTTCCGCCGGCTCAAGTTGCCAGAGAGACCCTTCGAGCACCTCGTCGAAGCGACCATCGTCGGAAAAAATCTCGACATCGTAGAAGCCGCGGAAACCGGCCGCGTCCAGGCGGTCCATGATGGCGGCCACGTTCATGACGCCCTCCCCGGGGAAGGCGCGGTCGAGCCAGCCGCGGGTTGGATCGCGCCAGTCGTCGACATGCACTCCGGCGATCAGGCCGATGTTCTCGTCGATATGCCTGAAAAGGTCCGGCGTGTCCCAGAGGTGCCATGTGTCGAACAGAATCCTGAACGACGGATGGTCGACCCGGCGTACGATGTCGAGGGCGCCCGGCATGTCCCAGATCAGCGAGAGTTTATCGCGAGCCGACTTATGGATGGGCTCCAGCGCGACGGTGATGCCGAGGTCGGCGGCCGCGCGCGCAATGCGGCCGAAACCCTCGATGCACAGATCCATCGCCTCCTCGGGCGAGTGGTCGCCCTGCGGTCCGGTGATGACGACGATGGTTTCCGGGTTGACCTTGGCCATCCGCTCCATATTGGGCAGAAAGGCTTCGACGCGTTCGCGCGGGTCGGCGGGTTCCGGGCTGAGGACATAGGGCAGGATCGAGTTGCCGACCGGGATGCAGTTGGCGGCTTCGAGGTCGTAGCGTTGCATCAGCTCGCGCGCCTTCTGCCAGCCGACCTCTTCCATCTTGAAGCCCCAGACGCCGATGCCGCCGCAGCCGGCCGCCGAATAGAGCTTCACGTCCTCCTCGAAGCTGCACGGCATGGTCGTGACTTCGCTGACGGCGAACTTGCGATGCGATTTTCCGCCCATTTTCTCTCCTCCCGCCGGGTGCCGGGTTCAGCGGACGCCGCGGCGCTTGCGGTACTGGTCGATGCCCACCGCGATCAGCAGCGCCAGGCCGGTGACGATGCGCTGATAGAAGGGCGGCACGTTGAGGATGCTCATGCCGTTGGCTAGCAGCGAGATGATGAGCACGCCGGCGAGGGTGCCGCCGATGCGCCCGGAGCCGCCGGTGATGCTGGCGCCGCCGAGCACGATCGCGGTGATGACGCTGAGTTCCAGCCCCTCGCTGCTGGCCGCCTGGCCCGAGCCGAGGCGCGAGGCCAGGATGACGCCCGCCAGTCCCGCCGTCGCGCCGCCGATCACGTAGACCCATGTCTTGATGCGCCGCACCGGGACACCGGAAAGACGCGCCGCCTCCTCGTTGCCACCGATCGAATAGACATACATGCCGAGCGTGGTGCGGCGCAGGGCGAACCAGCTGGCGATCAGCAGCACCACCATGATGCCGACAGGGATCGGCAGCGTGGCCGGGATGATGAAGCCGCGGCCGAGCCCCTGGAAGGATTCCGGCACGCCGAACAGCGAGACGCCGCCGGTCAGGAGCAGCGCCAGCCCGCGGCCGATCGTCAGCGTGCCAAGCGTGGCGATGATCGGGCTGATGTGGAACCGGGTGATGATGGTGCCGTTGATCCAGCCGAAGGCCGCGCCAACCAGCACGCCGATGACCCAGCTGAGAGGCGCGCCGCCGGGAAAGTCGAGCTCGCGCGCGGCCATGGCGGACAGCACGCCGGACAGCGCGGCGTTCGAGCCGATCGACAGATCCAGACCGCCCGAGAAGATGACGAAACTCGAGCCGAAGGCGGCAACCGCAAGAACCGCCATCTGCCGCAGCACGTTGAGGAAGTTTGTCCAGGACATGAAGCCCGGCGCCGCGACGCTGAAGAACACGATGAGCAGCAGGACGACCGCCCAAAGGCCGAGGTCGGCCGTGCTCGTCCAGCGCTTCTCGCGCGTGGCCGGGCGGCCGGGCGGCGTTTCATTCTGCGGCATGCGGTGCCTCTCTGTCATGTTCGCCGAGCACGCTCTGAATGACTTCGAGCGAGTTCGTCGAATGTCCCTCGATCTCCCGGATCAGGCGGCCCTCGCGGATCACCAGGATGCGGTCGGCCAGCGTCAGCAGTTCCTCCGTCTCGGACGAGATCAGCAGGACGCCCTTGCCGGCGGCGGCCAGCGCTTCGATGTGCCGGTGGATCTCCGCCTTGGCGCCGACGTCGACGCCGGCCGTCGGTTCGTCGAGCACGAGCACTTCGGCACCCGACTCGATGGCTCGGGCGAGCACCGCCTTCTGCTGGTTGCCGCCGCTCAGCGTGTCGATGCGCCGACGTTCGGAGCCAGCCGGCTTGATGCCAAAACGGCGGAAGTTGCGCGCCACGATCTCGCTGGCGGCGGCCCGGCGAATGACGCCCATGCGCGGGGCATAGTGCGGCGCGGAAGACAGAAGGATGTTCTCGCTGACGGTCATGGCCGGCACCACGCTCTGCGTCTTGCGGTCTTCCGGGATCATGGCGACGCCGGCCTGGACCGCTTGCGCGGGCGTCGTCACGCGGCGGGCGCCACCCGGATAGACAACAGAGCCGCCGTCCAGCGCGTCGGCGCCGAAAATAGCCCGCGCGATCTCGGAGCGGCCGGCGCCAACGAGCCCGGCCAGGCCGACGATCTCGCCGGCCCGGACTTCCAGGGAGACGCCTTCGAACACGCCCTTCCGGCTCAGCTCGCGCGCCGACAGCAGCGGCTTGCCAGGCGGCGGCCTCTGCGTGCGGTCCAAGCTCTCGATCGCGCCACCCGCTATCATCTCCACGAGTTGGCTGCGCGACAGCGATGCGGTGGCGGTGGTGACGATATGTCGGCCGTCGCGCAGTACGGTCAGCCGGTCGGCGATGCGCATGACCTCGTCGAGACGATGCGTGATGTAAACGATGCTCTTGCCGCCGGCTTTCAGGTCGCCGATGGCCTTGAACAGGAAGTCGATCTCCGCGTCGGTCATCGATGCGGACGGCTCGTCCATGATGACAAGCCTCGCATCCGACACCAGTGCCTTCGCCAGCGCAACCAGCTGGCGCTCGCTGGTGCGCAGGTCAGAGACAAGCTGCGCGGGATGCAGGCGTGGAGCTACCTGTGCCAGCAGTTCGACGGCACGCCGGCGCTGTGCCGGCCAGTTGATCACGCCCCAGCCGTGGCGGATCTCGCGGCCGAGAAAGATGTTCTGTTCGACGGTCAGCGTGGGAACCAGCGCCGGCTCCTGGTAGAGACAGGCTATGCCGCGCTCAGCCGCCGCGTGCGGCGAGGCGACGTCCAAAGCCGCCCCGCCGAAGACGATCTCGCCGCCGTCGCGCGCAACCGCTCCCGACAGAATCTTGACCAGCGTGGACTTGCCGGCACCGTTGGCGCCGAGCAGCGCGTGCACGTCACCGGCGCCGATCTCGAAGGACACGTCGCGCAGCGCCGCCACGCCCGGATAG
>JAEUMA010000403.1 GCA_016793565.1 Rhizobiaceae bacterium | reverse complement strand
AAAGCGGTCGCAACGATTGCCGCCGCCACGACGTGGCGCCAGTTCCCTGCTGAGAGAAGGGTTCTGCTGGTCACGGTACGCTCCTCACTGCTTTTTTGCGGCGGCAACCAGCGGATCGATGATCGCGCTAAAACGCTCGAGACTCAGGGCGCCCTTTTGCATCTCGCCATTGATGAAGAAGGTTGGCGTGGAATCGACGCCGAGGGACTTGCCTGCTTCCGCGACCGCGTTGACCTTTTCAAGCAGCGCCTGGTCCTGGAGGCATTTTTCGAAGTCGGAAGTGCTCATCCCGGTCATGCCCATCACCGACTTGAGGGCCTCGGTCCCGTCGGCAACACGCGCCCAGTTGTCCTGGGTCCGGTAGAGCAGATCGATGGTGGGGTACCATTTGTCATCGCCTATGCACCGCGCCAGCATGAAACCGCCGGAGGACCGCGGGTCGAAAGGAAACTCTCGCATGATGAATCGGACTTGGCCTGTATCGACATATTTCCTCTTCAGTTCCGGCCATACGGAGACGTGAAAGGTCCGGCAATGCGGGCAGGTCAGCGAGGCGTATTCGATAATCGTGACCGGAGCGTCGTCACGTCCAAAGCTCTTTTCAGGAAGCGGCCCCGGCGCCAGAAGCGCCTCGGTCGAGGGCTGTGCGGAGAGCAACGCGGGATATGTGGCGGAGATTCCGATGGCGGTCATGCCAAGGATCAAATTACGACGTTTCATCTTGGGTCCTTTCTGAAGGACGAGGTTGTGCAAGTTCCAGCCGCTTGAGGGGCGAGAGGCTTCGTTTATGCGAATGATTGTTGGAGGCTGCGAACCACGACCGTTGTCGGTGTCGCGACGCGGTCGTAGAGATCGATGATGTCCTGGTTCATCAACCGTACGCAGCCGCTCGAGACCGCCTTGCCGATGGTCCAGTATTCGGGCGTGCCGTGAAGGCGATAGAGCGTGTCTTCACCGTTCTGGAAGATGTAGAGCGCCCGTGCCCCAAGCGGGTTGTCGAGCCCGGGCGGCTGGCCGCCGTTCTCAGCACTCCACTTTTCGAGCTCGGGTTGCCGGGCGATCATTTCGGCCGGCGGCGTCCATTTCGGCCAGCGCTGCTTCCACTGGATTACGCCCTCGCCCGACCATGTGAATCCCTGGCGGCCAAGGCCGACGCCGTAGCGCATCGCCTTGCCGCCGGGACGGACGAGATAGAGGAAATAGGACTTCGTATCGACCAGGACGGTGCCGGGACGCTCGCCGGTCGGATCGTCGACGAGCTGCCGGTAGAAGCGCTTGTCGACCTTAGTCAGGTCGACCGCGGGCACCGGGAAATCTTCCTCCGGCATCGCGCGATACATCGAAACATAGGATCTGTCCGCCGCGGGCTCGTCCGGCGCCTCTGCCACTGAAGGGACACCTGTAGTCGAGCAGCCTGGCAGCGCCAGTCCGCCAGCCGCCGCCGCGGACAAGGCGAGAAACTGTCGCCGGGAGGGGTTCATTTGAAGGTCTTTTAAGGTCACTGCTACGCTCACAACAGGTCAATCGGAATCCAGCGCTTGCACGGCAAGCGATGAGGAAGACGACTAACGCCTGGTCGTCGGTGGTGCGGGGATGATCCCGACTGAACCGATGATCAAGTGTTGTCGTCCGAAGACGCTATTTGGGCGGTGGAGCGACCAGGGCGACCAGCCCGGGAGGGATGGTGCGGCTGCGGCCGTTCTGGGGTGAGCGAAGTGCTTCGCGAAGGACCGGCAAATGCCAATCGGCAAGCCAGCTGCATCCGTCATGGCATTTGGTCGCCGAGTCGGAGGAGCCGCGCGGGTCGCCCTCGTCCTCGCTATCCGCCATTTCACCTGCAAGAAGTGAGACGGTCTTGTCCGGTTCATCCGTGGCCGCGGCCGCTGGCAGCGCAGCATGCAGGCTAACGAAACAGAACAGGAAAAGAGCCAGCAGTGTCCTTGCCATCGCGTCACTCGTTCTCCGAGTGAGGGTCGGCAAGCGCTGCCTCGGGGCGGCTGACCGGCACGGAAGTCAGGGACGTCCGTTTCGAGAGCGCCGCTTGGCCGCTGCGCTCGAGCAGCTTGCGGAAGCTCGGATGCATGCCGCCGTCGGCATAGGCGTGAGCTGAAAGCGCACTGCCTCCCGAGAGAAGGCTTTCCATGGCGAGGCGATCGGACTGTGTCCGGGAAGCGATCAGGGGATCGGCTACATTCAGGGCAGGCGGGCAGGCGGCCAGCGCGTCATGCGGCTCGCCGCCCTCGAATTCCCTGTCGAAGACATAGCGCCCCTCGCAATAGGACACTTTCGGCTGACGTCGCGTGACCTGGAAAATGTCGTAACCCTGCTTGAGGTCGGACCAGAATGCAAAATTGGCGTCATTCCGGTTCTTCGCCATGTTCTCAGGGGTCATCCGGAAGGGAAACGCCTGCACCTGGAAAGTTCCCTGCCCGCCCTTGAGGGCTTCGCGCGCAACGGCATAGATCTCGGCCACGCCCTCGTCGGTCAGCGCGTAGCATCCGGACGATGAGCACGCGCCGTGGACCATCAGCGCTTCACCGGTATAGCCGAGGGCTGCCTCAAGTTTGTTCGGATAGCCGAGATTAAAGGAGAGGTAATATTGCGAGGTGGGGTTCAGCATCCCGACGGAGACGTGGTAGAAACCCTCGGGCGCTTGGCGATCGCCGTTTTCTTTTTTTGGTCCCAGCTTTCCCGACCAGCGGCACATCGGATAGGTCTTGAGCAAGGCGAACTTGCCACTACGGTCGCGCTTCCAGATCTCCAGCTCGCTTTCCTGCTTGAAGATGCGGACCAGGATGGGCGCCGAGGTCGCCATCGATTTGCGCGACATCTCGCCCATGAGGGCTGCCGGGATCGGCTGGGTCGCCTTGCCGTCAACGTCGAGAACGGTCGAGACACAGGCGCTGAGCAAGAGCGCGAGCGCTGCAATACCTCCCATCCTCACGGCCGTCAGCATCATCAAGAATCCAAGTCTCGGCCCGGATCCAGTCGCCGCGAGCCCTGCGTAGTATTCGCCTACCATGGTTAAGACGATGTTTCCGCCCACAAAATCGCGAGCGTCAAAGAACCGCAGCACGATCAAACGCACTCTTCGCTGCGATTGCGGTAAGAGGATGCTGAACGAAAGATTGAGGAACGCGTGAAGTTCGTGGCATTGGATCGGATCACCAGCGAGGAGACACAGGCGCTCGCGCGCGGCAGGGCCCGCAAGAACTGGATCGTGTTCGGGTTGCTGGCCGCGTTCGTCGTCGGGGTCTTTCTGATCAGTTTCAGCCATGTCCGGACTGAAACGAACCAATCGCCACCCGTCGCCGGGTCGCGATAACGGAGTGATCACCTTCGCTTGAGTGGCGAAGCGCCGTGCCGAATGCGACAGTGCAACCAACCTCAACCGCCACGATTCACAATCGATGTATTTGCGCCTGGGATCCCTCCTGGCTGTCGGCACAACTGCCTATGTCACGCTCGTCACCGTGTTCTCACTGGTGTGCGTGGGGATCGGCCACAACACCATGGAAATGCTCTACGGAGGTTGGGCGGTCTACATGCTGTCTCTTGCCGCCGCCGTAGAGGGCGCCTGGCTGTTGCCGGAGGAGATCCGGAGATCATCCTCGCTCACGAGGCTGACCCAGCGGTTCAGGTCGGATTGCGACTGACGCTTGAGATAGTAAATTTCCGTGTCCTTCCACAGAAGGACCTTCTGCTCGATGTTGTCGAGAACGAAGTCGCCGAGATCCGTCACGACGGTCAGAACGGCGTGTCCGCCACCCTTTGCATCGCGGGCGACCGTCAATAGCAGGGCCCCCAGCGGATAGCCCATCTCATTGAGTCGCTTCCGCTTCAGGAGTGCGTAGTCCTCGCAGTCGCCAACTGTCGTCGGATAGTCCCACCGCTCCTCGACGCCGAATATCTCCATGTCGGTCAGCGGCGCGATCTTGGTGTTCACTTCTGAGTTGACAGCGACAATGTCCCTCCAGCCTGGCTTGGTCAGCTCGATCGTCGTGCCTTCCGGCCCGCGGGCGCAGAGTTCGATGTAGCGGCGGCAATACTCGTAGTAGCCCACCGGCATGGTGGTGCCGCCGAAGGTCATCATGTTGCGAACCGTGGCAGGCTGGGTCGTATTGAAATGAAGCGCATTGGCCGAAGCGGCGGCGCTGTACATCACCAGCGCAAGGGTGCAGGCGACAAGGCGTATCATCTGGACGTCTCCCCGTAGGCTCGGGAAGGGATAGCAGATAAGCCTCAAAACGATTGAAATTCAACAGGTTAAGTTAGATTCAAATAATCGTCAAAACAAAAGGGTTCCGGTAACGCGCGGTATACGGAAGACGGGGAACGGTGACTTCAATTTGCGCCGACGTCGCCTTCGCCGTGATGGTGCCTGGTCAGTGCGGCCCGCGTGGGCACGACATCGGCCACGACGTTGACTTCCTGGCCGCCTTCGAACACCAGCGTGAGGCCGCCCGCGATTTGTTGCGCGGATGCACTGATAGGCTCCTCCATCATGAGACGAACGCCGTCGTGTCGCATCCTCAGTTCGGCGCGGCCGGGTATCGGCAGAACGCCCTCCACCGGCAGCGCCTTGGGTTCGCCCTCGCGAAACTCGGTGCGCAGGATCGAAACGCGTGCGAACGTAGTACTCCGAACCTCGATCAGCCCCGTCTGACTGACCGTTCCGTTCCAGATCGTCAGATATCCTTCGGCGGCAGCACCGTCCCTACCAGGAACCAGGATTTCGGCATGCTCCACCGAAAGGTTCTGCGGGGAAATTGCGTGGCCGGGCTGGCTCTCCGATGCTCCTTCTGCCGGGACGGCAAGGAGGGCACCTGACGCCGCGATCGCGAGAAATGAAAGTCTCATAGTTCCGGCCCCTCCTCTACCGACGCCGAGACAGTTTAGCCGCTTTCTTGGCAATGGGTGTGGTGCGTGATCGGTAAGCCGTGCGGCAAATAGGCACGTTCCGAGAGGTAGGTTTTTCGGCATAGTAGCTCTAGAGACTGGAGGAAATGATGCTGACTATCGGAGATCTGTCGCGCGACACCGGTGTTAAGGTTCCGACCATCCGCTACTATGAGCAAATGGGTTTGATGGCGGAAGCGGAGCGGTCAGAGGGTAACCAACGTCGCTACGAAAGCCGTGATCGCGAGCGTCTCTGCTTCATCAAGCATGCGCGCGACCTCGGCTTCACGATCGAGGCCATCCGAGAGCTTCTCGCATTGAATGCCCATCCTGAAAGCCCGTGCGCCGATGCTCACGACATCGCCGACCGACAGTTGCAGATGGTGCGGGACAAGATCGCCAAACTTCGGCTCCTCGAGAAGGAACTCGACCGCATCACCACACGCTGCGACGGCGACCACGTCAAGGATTGCTATGTGATCGAGTCGCTGGCGAACCACGATCTCTGCCGCAGCGATCACTGACACTCTTCGACGTGGCGGATCGCATGCGGCAGCCGGCGAGCATTCGGCCGGATCGTTGTGTGCCAACAAAGGCTACAGAGACGGGTTGGCACTTGGCAGAAAGGTCGGACGATGAGCTTGCTTTCGTCAGCGAAGTAAGCCCACCAGCGGCGCGGCCTTCTCGCTTATCGTCACCAGTGCCCGGTATGGCCTGTCGAGTGCCGCTTCAGGAACTCGTACTTCGTCCCATCCCAGTTCATGACGAGGTCATTCAGATTGTCCCGGATCAGGTCGCCGACATCTCTCGCCGCAGAAACGACCGGAACGCTTCGAGCGTCTCGGCGCTGACGTGATGTTCGATGCCCTCGGCGTCGATGCGTGCGGTTTCCGCACTGATGCCCAATGCGCAAAGGAACGATTCCACCACCTGGTGCCGCTCTCGGCTGACGCGGGCCAGTTCCTTCCCCTCCTCAGTGAGAAACACGCCGCGATAGGGACGGCGCTGGATCAGGCCATCGGTGGCCAGCCGTTTCAGCATCTTGGCGACCGTCGGCTGTGCAACGCCGAGCCTCGAGGCGATGTCGACCTGCCGAGCCTCGCCGTCATGGTCGATTAGGTCCGCGATAAGCTCCACATAATCCTCGACCAGCTCTGTGCGGCGGTTGCTCCGGGTCTGCCGAAAGCTTTCGACCTGGGTGTCTGCATCGACCAAAATGGGAGACATGTCGGTGCTAGCCGTTCGATCGATCATCGGACCCGCTTCTTTGCTCTGAAGAAGAAATTATAGCCGTAGCTATATGTTATTCCACATGGGGTGTCACCACAGCTTCAAAACCGTTTGAGATATATAGCCATTGCTATCTTTTAAAGAATGTGCTCCCCTTATTTGCATTTGCTAAGGGGAGCATTATGAACAAGGCTTTCGATCTCAAACGCCGCGGGCTGCTCGGCGCGGGGCTGCTCGCTGCGGGAGGGGCCGCTCTGAGCGCGCGTTCCGCGCTCGGGCAGACAACGCACCCAGTTGGACATGTGGCGAACTCGACAGCCCCGGACCAAGCTGCACCCCATCGTATCGCTCACGGGGCGATGATCACCGTCGGCGATGTCGACGACGCGCGAAACGGTTTTGATCCGACCGCGATGCTGACGGACTGGGACACCGGCACAGTTTCAACTTTGCCCGACGGCCGCCGCCTGAGGACCTTCGAAGTCACGGCCGAAGACAAGGAGATCGAGATTGCGCCAGGCGTGATGTTCCCAGCCTGGACCTTCAATGGGCGGGTCCCGGGTCCGGCTCTGAGGGCGGTCGAGGGCGAGCAGCTGCGCATCGTCTTCCGCAACTACGGTTCCCACCCGCACTCGATGCATTTTCACGGAATCCATGCCGCGCGCATGGACGGCGTTCCCGGCGCGGGGTTGATCGGGCCCGGCGAGGAGTTCGTGTACGAGTTCGAGGCGAAGCCCTTCGGCTGCCACCTCTATCATTGCCACGCACTTCCCCTGGCGCGTCATATCCACAAGGGTATGTACGGGCTATTCGTCGTCGATCCGGACCCAGCCCGCCATCCCGACTTCGACGCGGTGGCGCAGTCCCGCTTGCTCGGAACGGCGGAGAATGCCCGCTGGCAGGAGCTTGCCATGGTGATGAACGCCTTCGACACCACCTTCGACGGCGAGAACGAGTTCTATGCCTGCAACACGATCGCGCATTGCTACGCCAAGAAACCGATCAGGATCGAGAAGCACCGTCCGGTGCGCGTCTACCTAGTGAACATCACCGAGTTCGACCCGATCAATTCTTTCCATCTGCATGCGAACTTCTTCGACTATTACGATCAGGGCACTACCCTCACACCGACGCTGAAGACCGTCGACGTCATCATGCAGTGCCAGGCGCAGCGGGGCATTCTGGAGTTCACCTTCGCCGACCACGAGCTGGGCCTCTACATGTTCCACGCCCACCAGTCGGAATTCACCGAGCTCGGCTGGATGGGGATGTTCGATGTCGTCGAGGCGGTGTCATGAACGACGGCCCCATCAGCACCTCCGATCCTGCCTTGGTGACCGCGCCGAGAAGTTCACATTGGTTGACCGCGGTCTGGGTGATCCTGCCGCTTGCGGTGCTGGCTGCCGCCGTCTGGTGGCTAATCGCCACCAATCCTCTCGCCCGCTTCGACAATGGCGCGCCGCCGGTAGAATCCCTGACCGTCGAGCGCACGATCCTCGATCACAACGGGCTACGCCTGCTGTTCCGCGCCGGCGGCTCCGAGCCTATGACGATCGCGCAGGTTCAGGTCGATGCCGCCTATTGGGAGTTTGTGCAGGAACCTTCCGGACCGATCGCAAGGGGTGAGACGGCGTGGGTCAGCCTGCCATTCCCGTGGGTGACGGGAGAGGCCCACCTCGTCACCTTCGTCACCAACACCGGCGCAACGTTCGATCACCCTATCCCGGTTGCCGTCGCTACACCGTCCGTCACGTCAGGTAATCTCGTGTCGCAGGCGATTCTCGGCGCCTTCGTCGGCATCCTGCCGGTCGCAGTCGGGTTGATGTTCTACCCGGCGCTGCGCGGCGCCGGCCCGGCGACCATGGACTTTCTGCTGGCCATGACCATCGGTCTGCTCGGATTCCTGATCGTCGACACCCTGGAAGATTCCTTCGAGTTCGCCGCACAGGCCGCCGCCATCTTCCAGGGTCAGGCGATGGTCGTGCTGACGGCGGCCGCCAGTTTTCTGCTGCTGATGGCGGTGTCGCGAAGGCGCGGCCGTCCCTCCGGCCTGGCGCTTGCGGCCTACATTGCGCTTGGCATCGGGCTGCACAATCTCGGCGAGGGATTGGCCATCGGCGCCGCCTTCGCGGCGGGCGCGGCAGGGCTGGGCACCTTTCTCGTGATCGGGTTCACGTTGCACAACATCACCGAAGGCATCGGCATCGCGGCCCCGATCCTGAAGGTGCGTCCGCCGCTCTGGTCCTTCGCGGCCCTGACGCTACTGGCCGGGGGGCCGGCCGTCGCCGGTATCTGGCTTGGCAGTCTCGCCTACGCGCCGCAGTGGTCGGCCCTGGCGCTCGCCATCGGCGCAGGCGCCATCATGCAGGTCATCGTCGAAGTCGGTGCGCTGCTTGCACGAGCCCGAGGCGGCGTTGTCGCCGCCGTCGGCTCTCCACCGGTGCTCGCCGGCCTCGCGGTAGGTGTCAGCTTCATGTACCTGACGGCGATGCTGGTGAAGATCTGACCGCGCGTCGCTCTCATTGCTACGGGCTTTAAACCGTCCGGGTCAGGTTTCTGTTCCGGCGTCGTCGAAACGGCAGAAATGGGTTGTCCAGTTCGACTTGCCGTCTTTGGTTTGCTCACGCTCCGCAATCACGGCGCTGCCCGCTAGCGCTGTGATCGATACCGTTGTGGTGACCGAGGGATGGTCGTGCTCCAGCTCGAATGTCGTCGTATCGCCGGCAGTCGGCCCGAGGCGCAGGGTTTCAGTATCGTAGTCGCCTTCAGCCACATATGTCGGCTCCGTCCGGTCATTGCAAACGAAGAAGAGCCGCAGTCTGATCTGAATACCACAGGAAAATCCCGGTCGGTGCGCTTGCGGCAGCAAGACACGCGCCAGCAAGCGCGACCAGAGAAAAGTGCCCAGAATCGCGTTCGGCGGAACCGATACTGTTTATTCGCACTCTTGAGGGCTGCGGTAAAAAAATCTTTCAATAAACGAATATGCGCCTACATGGACTTATCGACAAGGCGTCAGGGCCGGACTGCTTTTTCGATCGCTTCCAGTTTCTAGACCGGCCCTTGACCCTCTAGCTGCTAGAGGTCCTAGACATTGCTCCTGCAAGACAGGAGAGACGAAAATGACCGCTGCAGCACGCCAGACCCGCTTCCGTGTCGAGGGCATGGATTGCGCCAGTTGCGCCGCGAAGATCGACACCGCGGTTCGCCGCATCCCCGATGTCGACGACGTCACCGTCTCTGTGGTCGCGGGCACTATGACCGTCAAACACGGCGACCAAGTCGATCTCGCGGCGCTGGCGCGCAAGGTCGGCTCTCTCGGCTACAAGGCAGCACCAATCGGCGCAGCCGCGGACGCACCGGCGTCCGGTGAGAAACAGGACAATCATGCCGGGCACCAGCACGGCCCCGGTTGCGATCATGACCATCACGATCATGGGCGGCATGACCACGCGCAAAACCATGCTCACGATCACGCTCACGGCGACAGTCACGGCAAGGCGCCCGTCGCCAGCCGAGCCGTTATGTCGACCGGGGAATCGCGTGAGCGCCACACGCTCGACGGCATGCACGGCCACGACCACGGGCCGCAGGACGGCCCATGGTGGAAAACGCCGAAAGCGCGGCTGACCATCATCTGTGGCATCGCTTTGGCCGCCGCTTTCGTTCTCGCCCAGGTGTTTCCGCAGACACAGCCGTGGGGCTTCCTGTTCGCCATGGCGGCCGGCCTGTTTCCAATCGCGCGCCGCGCATTGTTCGGTGCGATAAATGGCAGCCCGTTCACGATCGAGACCCTGATGACTGTGGCAGCGACCGGAGCGGTTTTCATCAATGCCGCGGAAGAGGCAGCCGTCGTCGTCTTTCTGTTCCTCGTAGGCGAACTGCTCGAGGGCATTGCGACCGGGCGCGCCCGCGCGTCCATCCGCGCACTCGCCAGCCTGATGCCCAAGATGGCGATCTTGGAGCGGGACGGCGCCACGGAAACCGTGCCGGCAGAAAGCCTTGCCGTCGATATGGTCGTGCTCGTGCGTCCGGGCGACAGGATGCCGGCGGACGGCGTGGTCGTTTCCGGCGAAAGCGCCGTCGACGAGGCCCCGGTGACGGGCGAATCCGTGCCGAAGCGCAAGGAGGCCGGAGACAAGGTCTTCGCCGGCACCGTCACCCAGGAGGGCGTGCTGCGGATCCGCGTCACCGCCGCGGCGGCCGACAACACGATTTCCCGCATCATCGCGCTGGTCGAGGAGGCACAGGAATCCAAGGCGCCGACCGAACGCTTCATCGACCGCTTTTCCAGAGATTATACGCCCGGCGTCATGGTCGTCGCCGCGCTGATCGCCATATTGCCGCCGCTGCTCGTCGGCGCCGACTGGAGCACCTGGATCTATCGCGGCCTGGCGGTACTGCTGATCGGCT
>JAEUMA010000037.1 GCA_016793565.1 Rhizobiaceae bacterium | reverse complement strand
GGAGTCGATCCCGCCAGTCTTCCGCGCGAGTCTTCCGAACTTATCCGACCCGAGCTCGGCTTCACCGAGCAGATCGCCAGCCTGCCGGACGGCTCGCTGCAGTTCGGCTGCGCCTACGAGATCGGCAGCGACATGGACCAGGCGACCGTGGCGGGACAGGCGATGGCCTGCTCGATCCACAGCCGCAACTTCCCGGCCGTGGCCGCACTGCCGGTAACGCGGCAATGGGCGGGCATCGTCGCGCAGACCCCGGACGGACTGCCGGTGATCGACCTCGACTGTGGCATCGACGGGCTGGTGATCAACAGCGGACATTTCTTTGGCAACCTGGCCGGCATGTATTCCGGCCGCATCGTCGCCGACTGCGTCACCGGCGCGACGCCGCCCTTCGATCCGGCTCCCTTCTCGCGCCGACGGCTGGTCGAGACGGATTGACGCCTGCCTTCGGGCATCATGCCTCAACCCGGTCTGCTTGCCTTTGGACAGAATCCGGCTAGAAGCCAGAGTGTCAGACACGCAAAGGTCCGCCGGAGCCGACCATGACCGAAATTCTGCAGAAGCCCAAGCTCGTCACCGTGTTCGGCGGTTCCGGCTTCATCGGACGTCACGTCGTGCGCGCGCTCGCCAAGCGCGGCTACCAGGTGCGGGCGGCGGTGCGCAGGCCGGATCTGGCCGGCCACCTGCAGCCGCTCGGCAATGTCGGGCAAATCCAGGCCGTGCAGACCAATCTGCGCGTGCGCTGGTCCGTCGACCGCGCCGTGCAAGGGGCCGACCACGTGATCAATCTGGTCGGCATCCTGCACGAGAGCGGCCGCCAGAGCTTCAGCGCCGTGCACGAATTCGGCGCGCGCGCTGTTGCAGAGGCTGCCAGGGGCGTGGGCGCCGGGCTGACCCACATGTCGGCCATCGGCGCCGACCGCGCATCGGGTTCTTCGTACGCGCGCAGCAAGGCGGCGGGCGAAAAAGCGGTACAGGAGACGATAGCCGAAGCGGTCATCCTGCGGCCTTCGATCGTGTTCGGACCGGAGGACGATTTCTACAACCGCTTCGCCAACATGGCGCGGTTCTCGCCGGCGCTTCCGCTCGTTGGCGGCGGCACGACCCGCTTCCAGCCGGTCTATGTCGGCGACGTGGCCGAGATGTTCGCGCGTTCCGTCGACGGCAAGCTGACGCCCAGCGCGACCTACGAACTCGGCGGACCGGAAGTGATGACCTTCCGCGAATGCCTGGAAGAGATGCTCGACGTCATCCAGCGCAAGCGCATGCTGGTGTCGGAGCCGTGGTGGGTGGCGCAGATGCAGGCCGCCGTGCTGGGGCTGCTGCCGAATCCGCCGCTGACCAGCGACCAGGTTGCGCTGCTCAAGCAAGACAACGTGGTTTCCGACACCGCGAAGACGGACAAGCGCACGCTGGAAGGCGCCGGCATCACGCCGCGCTCGACCAGCGCCGTGCTGCCCACCTATCTGTGGCGTTACCGCGAGACCGGCCAGTTCAAGCGGCCGACGGAGGCCTGACGTAGCGTCACCACGCCGTCAGCCAGAGGCCGATCAGGCCGGCCACGCCGACGACGATACGCCACCAGCCAAACAGCGCGTAGCCGTACTGCGACACGTAGGCGAGCAACGAACGCACCACAAGCACGGCGACGATGAAGGCGGCAATGAAACCGGCGGCGATGACCGGGAGGTCGGCCGCCGACAGCACGTTGCGGTTCTTGAACAGATCCAGCGCGAAGGCGCCGAGCATGGTCGGCATGGCGAGGTAGAAGGAGAACTCCGCAGCCGCGCGCTTGTCGGCGCGCATCAGCATCGAGCCGACGATCGTCGCGCCGGAGCGCGAGGTACCGGGAATCATGGCCAGGCACTGGAACAGGCCGATCTTGAAATACATCGACAGCGGGAACGATAGCGGATTGTGGTAGACCGGCTCCGGCGCGAAGCGGTCGACAAACAAAAGCACGATGCCGCCGAGAATCAGCATGACGCAGATGGTGAGAGGTGATTCGAACAGCACCGTCTTGATGAAGTCGTGCGCCAAAAGGCCGATCACCACCGCCGGCAGGAAGGCGATCAGCACGCCGAGCACGAAGCGGCGCGCATGCGGATTGTGCGGAATGGACCGCGCCAAGCCCCATAGGCGGCTGGAATAGACGGTGAGGATGGCGAGGATGGCGCCGAGCTGGATCAGCACCTCGAAGGCCTTGCCGGTCGATTCGAAGCCCAGGAAATGGCCGGCCAGCAGCAGGTGGCCGGTCGACGAAACCGGGATGAATTCGGTCAATCCCTCGAGCATGCCGAGGAACACCGCTTCGAGGATCGTGGTCGTATCCATGGAAACTCGCCAATGACGGGGCCGGCCCTTGCTTGTCAGAGCGGCGGACCTCCCCTATAGCTCGTGGCGCTTAACAGCCTATTGAATCGCAGGCCCGGAGACAAAAATGCCGCGGCGGCCAATGGCCCGATGCTGCACCTGATTTCGGAACGATGCTGACGCTTTTTCACCATCCGATGTTTGCCGGCTGCCGCTTCGTCCGTCTCGCCTTCGGCGAGAACGGCGAGGAACTGGCGCTGATCGAGGAAAACCCCTGGGCCCGGCGCAAGGAGTTCATCAGCCTCAATCCGGCCGCCACGCTGCCGGTGCTGCTAGCCGAGGGCGACGTGCCGATCGTCGGGGCGACGACGATCGCCGAATATCTGGACGAGACGCGCGGCGTGCTAAAGCGCGACCGCCGACTGCTCGCCGAGGATCCGATCGGCCGGGCGGAAATCCGGCGGCTGGTGGACTGGTATCTCGGCAAGGCCGAGACGGAAGTGACCCGCCATCTGGTGCGCGAGCGCGTGTTGAAGCCGCTGATGAGTGGGCCGCAGGGCGGCGCTCCCGATTCGGCGGCGATCCGCACCGCCCGCGCCAACATCCAGCAGCATATGAAATACACCAACTGGCTAGCCGGCACGCGCAACTGGCTGGCCGGAACGCGAATCACCTATGCCGACCTGGCGGCCGCCGCCACGCTTTCGATCCTCGACTATCTCGGCGAGATCGACTGGAGCGACTATCGCGCGGCCCGCGAATGGTACACGCGGGTGAAGTCGCGGCCGTCGTTCCGGCCGCTCCTCAACGACCGCGTCCGCGGCCTGTCGCCGGTCTCGCACTATGCGGACCTCGACTTCTGAACGGCCGGGAGCCGCGGCCCGGCTGCGGGCACTGATCGAGCGCGAAGCGCGGCGGCAAGGCTTCGACGCCGTCGGCATTACAACTCCCGACGCAATCCCGCAGGCCGCCGGAAGGCTGGCGCGGTTCGTCGCCGAAGGCATGCACGGCTCCATGGAATGGATGGCCGAGACGCTGGTGCGCAGGACGGCGCCCTCGGCGCTGTGGCCGCAAGCCCGCTCGGTGATCATGCTGGCGATGAACTACGGGCCGGACGCCGATCCGCGCGCGGGACTGGCGCGGCCGGACAGGGGCCTCGTCTCAGTCTACGCCCGCAACCGGGACTATCACGACGTGGTCAAGGGCAAGCTGAAGACGCTTGCCGCCAAGCTGGCGGCCGCCTCCGGCGCCGAGGTGAAGGTGTTCGTCGACACCGCGCCGGTAATGGAAAAGCCGCTGGCGGAGGCGGCCGGGCTCGGCTGGCAGGGCAAGCACACCAATCTTGTCAGCCGCGCCTTCGGCTCCTGGCTGTTCCTGGGCAGTATCTTTTCCGCCGCGGAACTGGAGCCCGACGCGCCGGAAATCGACCATTGCGGCTCGTGCACCGCATGCCTTTCGGCCTGCCCGACCGACGCCTTCCCCGCGCCCTACCGTCTCGACGCCCGCCGCTGCATTTCCTACCTCACCATCGAGAACAAGGGACCGATCCCGCGCGAATTCCGTGCGGCGATGGGCAACCGCATCGATGGCTGCGACGACTGCCTCGCCGCCTGCCCGTGGAACAAGTTCGCGCAGGCGGCCACCGAAGCCAAGCTCGCGGCGCGCGCCGATCTCGTGGAACCGCCGCTGGCGGAATTCCTGGCGCTGGACGACGCCGGTTTCCGGGCGCGCTTTTCCGGTTCGCCGGTCAAGCGGATCGGCCGCGACCGCTTTGTCCGCAACGTGCTGGTCGCGGCGGGGAATTCCGGTTCCGTGGCGCTGCTGCGGGCCTGTGCGGCGCTGCTGGGCGACGCCTCGCCTTTGGTGCGCGGGGCAGCGGTATGGGCTGCGGCGCGGCTTGCGGCTCCGGCGGAGTTGGCCGCGCTTGCCGCCCACTTCGTGCCGGCGGAAGACGACGCTGACGTAAGGGCCGAATGGGCAGCCGCCGGCGCGCCCCAAGTGAGCACGACCGAACCGATGGGAGCATGAGCGCAAGAACCTTCCTCATCCTCGGAGCCGGTTATTCCGGTAAGGCCTTCGCCCGCACCCGACGGGAGGGCGAGCGTGTCTTCGGAACGACCCGCTCTGTCGGCAACTTTCCCACGCTGCGGGCTTGCGGCATCGAGCCGCTGCTGTTCGACGGTGAGCGGGTCTCGCCGGAACTCACGGAGGCGATCGCAGCGGCCACGCATGTCGTGGCCAGTGCCGCG